>CAINDT010000452.1 GCA_903847495.1 uncultured Actinomycetes bacterium | reverse complement strand
GGACCGCATCGATAACGCCTCGCCGGCGTACGTCGGCGACCTCGGCCTCGGCACCAATCCGGCGGTCGAGGCGCGCGTCGCCGAAGCCGATCTGGTCGTCCTCCTCGGTGGGCGCTTCGGCGAGATTCCCAGCGGCGGCTACACGCGCCTGCCGGTGGAGCGCCGCTTGGGGCATCTGGTTGCGCATGTGCACGCGGAGCCAACGGAGCTCGGGCGCACGTGGCACCCCGATCTGGCCATCGCTGCCGCCGCGCCGACGGTCGTCGACGGGCTTGTGGCGCGTGGACCGCTCGGCCGGCCGCCGCGCGCGATGTGGGCGCAGGCGCTGCGCGGCGACTACGAGAGCTGGAGCGAGCCGAGCGCGCGCGAGCTCGCGGGCGTGGATCTCGGCCAGGTCGTCCGGCACCTGCGCGAGACGCTGCCCGACGATGCCGTGATCACCAACGGCGCAGGCAACTACACGGTCTGGATCCATCGCTACTACCGCCACCGCCGGTTCGGCACCCAGCTCGCGCCGACGAGTGGAGCGATGGGGTACGGCATCCCCGCAGCGATCGCGGCCGCGCTGCACAATCCGTCTCGGCCGGTCGTCGCCTTCGCCGGCGACGGCTGCTTCCAGATGGCCGGCCACGAGCTCGCCACCGCCGTGCAGGTCGGCGCGCGCATCATCGTCCTCGTCTGCGACAACGGCATGCTCGGCACGATCCGCATGCACCAGGAACGCTCTTTCCCGGGGCACGTCGAGGGTACGGCGCTCGCCAACCCCGACTTCGCCGCCCTTGCGATGGCCTACGGCTGCCACGGCGAGCGCGTCGAACACGACGCCGACTTCCCGGCCGCCTTCGCCCGCGCCCTCGCCGCCGACGGTCCGGCGCTGATCCACCTGGTCTGCGACCCGGCCGCGATCACCCCGAGCGCACTCCTAACGTAGCGACCAATCTGGATCCGGATCCAGATTGGCACGAAATCGACCAATTTGGATCCGGATCCAAATTGGCATAAAACGTGCACGTTTTTGGCGGGGATCCGATCCGTTAGGTTCTCCGCATGAAGATCTACGCACTGCACTGCGGTGGCGATCTCCAGGACGTCGGGATCTTCGACTACGCACATCCGCAGGCGGGCGAGGCGCTCTACAACCCGTACTACATGTACGTCATCACGCACCCGCAGGGCAACGTCCTTTTGGACACGGGGGCGCATCCGACATTGCGGACCGATCCGCGCTCGCGCCTCGGCGACATGGCCGATGTCTTCGAGGCGCTGCTCGAGCCCGACGACACCGTGCCTGGCTGCCTCGCGCGGATCGGCATGACGCCGGCGGACATCACCGTCGTCGTGCAGTCGCACCTGCATTTCGACCATGCCGGCGGTCTCGAGCACCTGCGCCATGCGCCTGTCTACGTGCAGCAGGCCGAGCTCGACTTCGCCTTCGACCGCACACACGACCAGGCCGAGATCTACCTAGTCGACGACTTCAACGAGGGCGTCGACTGGCGGCCCATCACCGGCGAGCACGACCTCTTCGGCGACGGCACGCTGATCCTGCACTCGACCCCCGGGCACACCGCCGGACACCAGTCGCTGTGGGTGCAGACGCCGGCTCAACCGACCTTCCTGCTCTGCGACGCGGCGTACCTGATCGAGCCGATGCGCGGCCGGCGCCTGCCCGGCGTCCTCTGGAACGGCGACGCGATGCTCGACTCGTGGGATCGCATCGAGGCGATCGAGCGCGAGACCGGCGCACGACTGATCGCCACGCACGCGCTCGACTACGAGAGCGCCGTGCCCAAGCCGCCCGCTGCCTGGGAGTAAGGGTGGCGCGGCGACCGTCCCGCGTCTAGTCGGGGGCGTTGAGCAGCTGCTCGACGTTCTCGACGAACCACTCGCCGCCGTGCTTCGGCGCGAGGCCCAGAGCGTCGTCGCCGTGTCGCTCGACGAGGTCGCAGGCGCGACGCAACTCGTCGAGGCGCGCGGCGTAGGCGGTGGCGTCGGCGACGTCGTCATCGTGCCCCTCCAGTGCGAACACCGGGTCGAACGGCGCGAGGCGGTCGAGCAGCGCGCGCGTCCCGGCGACGGTCAGATAGACCGGGTCGCCCCAGAGGCACTGGTAGAG
>CAINDT010000451.1 GCA_903847495.1 uncultured Actinomycetes bacterium | reverse complement strand
GCCGATCGTGCCCGCGCCGGCGGAGCGGTAGGCGCCCACGATCAACGTGCTGCCGATACCGGCGATCACACCACAGAAGCCGAGCAGCAGCGCGTCGCGCAGTGTCGGAACGACCCAGGGGCGCAGGAGGAAGGCGACCGGCCCGTCGTCGCCGGTCGACCGCAGGAGCGGTGCGGCAAGCGCAGCGAAGGCGATCGAGGCGACGACGTAGACGCCGTTCTGATGCCAGGCCATCACGGGAGCGGGGATACCGCCTCCGATGCGCCGCGCGCTCAGCTGGCCGAGCGCGTAGAAGATCGCGGCGGCGACGGGCAGCACGACCGCCCACGACATGTCGTTCGACGGATGCGCGATCACGAGCACGCCACCGAGCCCCACCAGGACTGCCACCCAGCGGCGCCAGCCCTGTCGCTCATGTGCGATCAGCGGAGACAGCGCCACCATGAAGAGCGGCCCGGTGAACCACAGCGAGACGGTCGTGGCGAGCGAGAGGTCTGCCAGCGACAGGTAGAACGTCGTGTACGACGCGATCATCAGCAGGCCACGTCCGACCAGTGCGAGCGGCCGCTTGCGCCAGAGGTTCGGCAGGCCGCCGCTCTTGAGCACGAGCAGCGTGAAGATGGGCAGGGCGAAGACGCCGCGGAAGGCAATCGCCTCGGTCAGCGCGTACGTGCCGGAGAACGACTTGAGGATGGGGTCCTGCAGCGAGAAGATCGAGATGCCGACCGCCAGCGCGACCATGGCGCGTCGCTGCGTGGAGAGCCCAGACAGCAGCGCCGTCATGTCGCGGCTCGGGTCATCGCGGCGCCGCGCGTCACGGTGAAGATGCCGCTGGCGATGATCAGCACGGCCCCGACGACCGTCGCCGGCCCCGGGATCTCCGTGAAGATCAGGAAGCCCCAGAGCGTGTCCCAGATCAGGGCCATGTACTCGATCGGGGTAACGGCGCCGGGCGGCGCCTCTCGGTAGGCCTTCGTCAGCAGGATCGTGCCGCCGACGGCGATCGGCCCGCACAGCGCCAGCAGCACGAGATGCGTGGGGTCGGGGACCTCCCACGCGCGGGTCAGGAACGCCATGCTGCCCGTCTCGCCGGGGGCGGCGGCGAACGGCATCGCGATGAACGAGAAGAGCAGCGCGCCGACGAGGTAGACCCAGTTCTGGTGGAACGACAGCACCGTCGCCGAGGTGTCCTCGCCGTAGCGCCGGGCCATCAACTGCCCGAAGGCGTAGAGCGCGGCCGCCGCGATCGGCAGCAGAGCGGCCCAGCCGACGCCGCCGGTGCCCGGCTGTGCCACGACGAGTGCGCCGGCGAAGCCCACCAGCACGGCGAGCCAGCGGCTCAGGCTCTGGCGCTCCCCGAGATACGGGCGCGACAGCAGGACGACGAAGAGCGGCGCGGTGAAGTACAGCGCGACGACGTCGGCCAAGGGCATCGCGGGAAAGGCGAGGAAGTAGGCGGTGTAGGCCGCCATGAAGAGCAACGCCCGTACCACGGCCTGCCGGGTGTTGGCCTGGAAGGCAATCCGCCAGCCGCCCATGCGCCGCAGCAAGATCAGGAAGATCGGCAGCGCCACCACCGAGCGGATCGCGACGGCCTCCATCACGGGGTAGTCGTCCATCGTCGCCTTGATGATCGGATCCTGCAGCGTGATGATCAGCGTGCCGAGACCCAGCGTGAACATGGCACGGCGCGTTCCCGATCCTGCCGCGAAGCCCGTCACGACCTGCACGCTATCGCGCGCGGTTCACCGACAATGCCGGGCATGGATGCCGTCGAGCGAAAGAGTCGCCACGAGCTCGCCGAGCGCGTAGAGCACTGGTTCGTGCTGCCGACGACGATTGCGGCGCTGCTGGCGATCCCCGCGGTGCTGATTCCGCTGATCTGGCCCGACTCGACGGTGAAGAACGTCTTCCTCGCCGTGGACTGGCTGATCTGGGGCGTCTTCCTGCTCGAAGTGGTCGTGATCGAGTTGATCGAACCCGCGCACATCTCGTGGCTCCGACACCACCGTCTGGTGCTGTTCGTGATCTTCGCGGGCTGGCCCGGCTGGATCACGATCTTCGAGGGCACCGGCTTCGGCAGCGCCGTGCCGCTGCTGATCCTGGCGCAGAAGCTGCTGAAGCTGATGAAGGTCGATGGCTTCTTCCGCCATCGCGGCACGCACAAGGTGACGGGGCGCTGGCTGCTGCTCGTACCGGGCGCGGCGGCCGTCGTGGTCGTCTGGCTGAAGCTCGGTTGGATCGGCGGTCTGATCCTGCTGATCGCGCTGGTGCTCGGCCTGATCGGTCCGGAGGGGAAGCCGCATCCGCGGCTGCGCCGCCTTGTGCGCCGCCCCGGGACGGAGAGCGCCGGCGGCTAGAGATCCGTCGCGAGGAGTCCCGTGCGGATGCGGTCGACGAGCGCGGGCCGCGCAACGACGATCAGGATCGCCGCCACGACCCACGCGAGGACGACGAAGGGGATGGCGGCGTACGCGCCCTCGCCGAGCGGGAAGATGCTCGCGCGCAGGGTGTAGAGGATCAGTCCGCAGGCCAGCACGGGGATGACGACCTCCAGCCGCCGGCCACCGCCGGCGCGCCAGAACGATGCTCCGGCGCCGATGCACATGAGCAGGTACGGGATCAGGATCAGCAGCGCCCCGGCCGTGCCCGCCCAGAAGAAGACGTCCTGTGCCGACGCGTCGAAGGCGATCCGCAGCACCCCGTATTCGAACAGTCCCGACAGCGAGCACGCGATCAGTGCCATGCGCGGTGCGTCACCCGACGCGGATAGCTGCGCGAAGCGGCCACTGGGCGTCAGGTCCCGCGCGATCGCGTAGATGATGCGCGACGTCGAGACCACGACGACGAGCCCGCCGGCAAAGGCCGAGACGACCGCGAACGCCTCGAACGCGGTGCCGGCCGCCGACGAGATGTAGCGGTCGCCGAGCGTCTGGAGGAGTCCCTCCGACGCCTCGAACGCCTGCATGCCACCGGTCGTGTCGTAGATGCCGATCACCTGTGCCGCGGTGATCAGCGTGTAGATGATGCCGCCGACGATCGCCGTGCCGAGCAATGCGATCGGGATCTGGCGGCGTGGCTCGAGCGCATCCTCGCCGAGCGTCGTGACCTGCTCGAACCCGGCGAACGAGAGCAGCGCGAACGAGAGCGCGAGCGCGACCGCGGTGAGGCTCACACCGCCGGCGGGCCACAGCATGTCGGCCGCGCCGATACCGAGGCGGCCGTAGTCCACCGTGCCGATTACGTCGAGAGACAGCAGCACCATCGCGATGACCGAGACGAGCTCGGCCACCAGCAGGATCATCGTCACGCGGTGGACCGGTGCCAGGGCGACGATCACCAGCACGGCCGTCGCGACGATCGCGATCACATCCGTGTTCGGCGTCGCCCAGACGCCGGTCGACTCCAGCACGCTCGTGCTGAAGATCGAGACGGCACCGATGAACACGCCGCCGAAGGCGAGGTACGCGCCGGCGAGTGACCAGCCGGCGACGAAGCCGGTGCGGGCACCGATCGTCTCGCCAGCGAAGCGGTACGCCGCACCGGCGTTCGGATAGAGGCTGCTGAGGCGCGCGAAGCACCACGCGATCAGCGTCACGCCGACCGTGGCGAGGACGAACACGAGCGGCACGGCAGGGCCGACGTGCTCGGCGAGCTGCTGCGGATTCAGGTTCATCGCCATCGTCGGCGCCATGCCGGCGACGGCGACGCCGATGGCGCCGATCAGGCCGACCGAGCGGATTAGCTGACGACGACGCGGTGCGCTCATGGCGTTCTACGTGCGGGGGTCGATCACCGCCGGCGCGCCGTAGTGCAGCAGCGGCTGGGGCACTTGGACCGTGCCGTCGGCCTGCTGATGCTGCTCGAGCACGGCGATAACGGTGCGCGAGCTCGTCACGGCGGTGCCGTTGAGCGTGTGTACGACCTGTGGGCTGCCCTTCTCGGGACGGAAGCGCGTGTCGAGACGGCGCGCCTGGTAGTCGGTGCAGTTCGAGCAGCTGGTCAGCTCGCGGAAGCGCTGCTGGCCCGGCAGCCAGACTTCGATGTCGTACTTGCGCGCGGCCGACGCGCCGAGATCGCCCACGGCGATATCGACGACGCGATACGTCAGGCCGAGCGACTGCGCGATCGACTCCTCGATCGACAGCAGGTGCAGATGCTCGTCCCAGCTCTTCTCCGGGTGGCAGAACGAGAACATCTCGACCTTCTCGAACTGGTGCAGGCGGAAGATGCCGCGCGTGTCGCGGCCCGCAGCGCCGGCCTCGCGGCGGAAGCACGAGGACAGGCCGGCGTAGCGCAGCGGCAGGTCCGCCTCGGCGAGGATCTCGCTCGCGTGGAACGCGGCCAGCGGCACCTCGCTGGTGCCGACCATGAAGAGGTCGTCGTCCGACAGCGAGTAGACGCTCTGGCGATCCGTCGGGAAGAAGCCCGTGGAGTACATCGCCTCTTCGCGCACCATCACCGGCGGGATCACGGGCGTGAAGCCGCCATCGGCGAGCGTGTCGAGCGCCATGCGCGAGATCGCCCACCAGAGGCGCGCGATGTCGCCGGTCAGGTAGCCGAAGCGCGAGCCCGACGTGCGTGCGCCGCGCTCCATGTCGATGCCGCTGCCGGCCAGTTCGAGGTGGTCGCGCGGCTCGAAGTCGAACGTGGGGATCTCCCCGACGACGCGCAGCTCGCGTGCATCCTCGTCCGTGTTGCCGAGCGGCGACTCGGGATGGGGGAGGTTCGGCACGACGAGCAGGGCGTCATTGAGGCGCTCGTCGAAGTCGCGCAGCGACTCCTCGAGCCCGTCCAGCGACTCCTTGAGCGTGCGCATCTCCGCCTGGGCGGCCTCGGCCTTGGCCTTGGCGGACGGATCGTCCTTGGCGGACTTCATCAGACCGCCGATCTCCTCCGAGGCGCGGTTGCGCTCGGCGCGCAGCTCATCGACCTGCACCTGCAGGGCGCGGCGCTCGGTATCGAGAGCGAGGACGGGGTCGAGCAACTCGGCGTCGCCACGGCGGGCGAGCGCCTCGCGGACGGCGTCGGGGTCGGAGCGGACGAGGCGGAGATCGATCATGGCCGACAGCCTACCGCCGTTACGAGCGCGCCTCGGCGATCGCCTGCAGCACGCGCGGGACGCCGTCATCGTCGATCGAGGGGGCGATCCAGTCGGCGCGACGGAGCAGCTCGGGGTGTCCACCGCCGACGGCGATGCCGTAGCCGGCCCAGTCGATCAGCTCGAGATCGTTCTCACCGTCACCGATCGTCACGCAGTGCTGCTGGTCGAGCCCGAGCAGGTCGGCGACGACCTGGCAGCCGACGCCCTTGTGCACACCGGGCGCCGCGACCTCGAGGTAGAACGGGAGCGACTTGGCGATGAACGCGCGGTCGCCGAAGCGAGGCACGAGATCGTCGCGAAGCGCATCCATGCGCTCGGGATCGCCCGATACGACGAGCTTGGTGACCGGCTGGTCCAGCCAGGCTGCGAGATCGCCGACGGCATTGACCGGCACGCGCGCGCTCGTC
>CAINDT010000450.1 GCA_903847495.1 uncultured Actinomycetes bacterium | reverse complement strand
TCACCGGCATCGCCGGTGACAAGGGCGACGGTACGCGCGACTGGATCTTCTGGATCAATGGCATCGAGGCGCCGGCCGGCGGCGCAGATACCAAAGTCGCCGCAGGCGACCGAATTTGGTGGGACCTCCATCGCTGGGGCGGTCGCGTGCACGTCCCCGCGGTGATCGCCGAGTGGCCAATGCCCTTGACGCGCGGCCTCGGCGGAGCGACCTCCGGAGTCTCGGCCGACCCGCCGCTCTCAACCGCCCTGCGGACAGCCGGCGTCGATGTAGCGCAGCCGGCCGCGACCAGCGGACCACGCGCGATCGTCGGCGGCAGTGCAGAGCTGATGGACCGCGACCCGCTGTGGGGCCGAGCCGTCGCCGATCCGACCGCTGCCGGCCTGACCGCCTGGATCGACATCAAGGGCTACGTCCGCGTCTGGAATGCGACGCTCGGCCGTGCCGAGGAGGTCCCGCAGGGCGTGGCCGTGATCGTCGCGACCACCGATGGGTACGCCGCCACCGACCCACCGGTGGTCGTGGTCGCGGGCATCACCCCCACCGACGCACTGGCCGCGGCACAGGTCCTGGTCCAGAACCCGGCGATCGTGCGCCACGCAACCGCCATCTGCCTCGACAGCACCGGCGCAGTCGTCTGCCGCGGCGGCACTGGCCGCGTGCCATGAGAGCGCCGCTTCCCCCGCTCCTCATCGCGGTGGCGCTGATCGTGGTCGCGCTGGCCACCTCGCAACCGCTGATCGTCGGGGCCGCCTTCATCGGCGCGCTTCTGCTCCACCACGCTGCGCCGCCGCCGCACCGCCTGATGCTGCGCGTAGCCCTGGTCTCCGGTCTCTTCCTCTTCCTGCTCAACCCGTTCGTCGCCGTCGAGGGCGACCACGTGCTGTTTAGCGGGCCGCACTTCCTGCTGTTTGACTTCGAGGTGACAAGCGAGGAACTGCTGTACGGACTCGTGGCCGGTATGCGCCTCGCCACGGCGATTCTGGCGACCTCCGCGTTCCTACGGCTGGCCGACCCCGACCGCACGCAGGCACTGGCCAGCCGCATCGTGCCGCGCTCGGCCCTCACCGTCGCGCTGTCCGCGCGCTTGGCTCCCACCCTGCGCCGAGATGCCGCCGGCCTGCGCGAGGCGCTGCGGCTGCGTGGCTCCGGCCCCGAGCGCGGACGGCGCGCCGCGATCCGCCAGGGTGCCGTGCTGATTGAACCACTCGTGGCGTCGAGCCTCGAGCGCGGCGTTGACATCTCGGAGGCGATGGTGGCCCGCGGGTACGGCGCCGGCACGATGACGCGCCTGCCCGAGCCCCCGTATACCGGTGACGAGCGCCTTGGTCTGCTCGTGGGGATCGTCGGGTGTCTGCTCGGCATCGCCCTGATCGCCGGTCTCGTGCCGTACGCGATCTATCCGCTTGCGGATCCGCTGTTGAGCACGACGGCGCTGATCGTTGCCGGCGCCGTGCTCGTGCTGTCGATCCTCGGCGCGGGCGCACTGCGGTGGCGCGCATGAGCGCCATCACGATCGAGGACCTGCGCTACCGCTACACCGCCGACGGCCCGTGGGCACTGGCGGGCGCATCGCTGACGGTCGAGCCGGGCGAGATCGTGCTGCTCCAGGGCG
>CAINDT010000449.1 GCA_903847495.1 uncultured Actinomycetes bacterium | reverse complement strand
GTGGCCGCGCGAGGTGAGCACCGTGCCGTACTCGGCGGGCGGCTCGCAGGCGATGTGCTGGAGAACGAGGATGTCCATACGGCGATTCTAGTGCCGGTCGGGCCTGTGATCGTACGACGCTCGCTCGGTCACTCAGAGGGCGGCGCCGTGTGGTCCGGCACCCGCCCCGGCCACCACGACCGATCCCCGACCCACACGGCGAGTGCCGGCACGAGCAGGGTGCGCACCACGAAGGTGTCGATCAGCACGCCGAGGGCGACGCCGAAGCCGAGCTGGAAGAGCGCCTCGAGCGGCAGCGTCATCAGGACGAGGAAGGTGCCGGCAAGGATCAGACCGGCGCTCGTGATCACGCCGCCGGTCGTCTCGAGGGCACGGAGCACGGCCGGGCGCATCGGCATGGAGTCGGCCTCCTCGCGAATGCGCGAGACGAGGAAGATGTTGTAGTCGACGCCGAGGGCGACGGCGAACAGGAACAGGAATGTCGCGTAGCCGGGATCGACGCCTGGGCTGTCGAAGACGTGCAGGAAGATCAGGTACGAGAGCCCGAGCGTCGCGAAGTACGACAGGATCACGGTCGCGATCAGGTAGAGCGGCGCAACGACGGCGCGCAGGAGCAGGATCAGGATGATCAGGATCAGCAGGAGCGTGAGCGGCACGATCAGCCGCGCATCGCGGTTGACGGCCCGGTTCGTGTCGTAGTCCTGAGCCGTCGGTCCGCCGACGAGCGCCGAGCCGCCGGCAGTGGCCGCAGCCGCTTCGACGGTCGTGCGGATGCGGGGGATGGAGGCGTTGGCCGCATCCCCGTAGGGATCGCGGGTGAGGACGACCTCGAGCAGCTGTGCTTGCCCGTCGGTGGCGGTCAGGCTGGGGCGTACGGCAGCGACGTCTGCCGTATCGGCCTGGAGCGCGCCGATCACCGCGCCCGTTGCCGCTTCGAGCTTGTCCTTCGGTGCGTCGACGATCACCTGCGTGGTTGCCAGCTCGCCTGGCGGTAGCGCCTTGGCGAGCGCGATCTGTCCTTGGATCGACTCGGGCTTGGCACGGAAGCCGCCGCCGATCCCGAGTCCGCTCGGGTTGGAGAGAACGCCCAGCACGCAGACGAGCAGGACGACGGTGACCATGACCACGGTCACCACGGGGCGGTGCGTGACGAACTCGCCCACGCGGTGGTAGAGCGAGCGGCGCGAGCGATCCTCCGAGCCGAAGCGGGGGACGGCGGGCCAGAATGAGCCGCGGCCGATGATCGTCAGCAGGGCGGGCAGCAGGGTGAGGCCCGCGAGCATCGTGATCGCCACGCCGATCGCGAGCACCGGGCCCTGGTTGCGCGTGCTCGACAGGTCGGCGACGAGCAGCACCAGCATCGCCGCGACGACGGTGCCGCCGGCGGACAGGATCGCGGGGCCGGACCGCGCGACGGCGTGCTGCATCGCGTCGTGTCGATCCTCGCGGACGCGTAGCTCCTCGCGGTACCGCGCGATCAGGTAAATGCAGTAGTCGGTGCCCGCACCGAACATCAGGATGATCAGGATGCCCGTGGCCTGGCCGTTGATCGGGAGGTCGAAGGCCTTGACGACGAGATACACGACGCCACCGGCGATCGAGTACGCGACGCCGACGACGACGAGCGGCACGAGCGCGATGATCGGCGACCGGTAGATCAAGAGCAGCAGGACGAGGATCAGGATCGTCGTGCCGATCAGCAGCTTGCCGTCGATGTTGCCGAAGACCTCGACCGCGTCGACGGTGATGCCGGCCGGACCGGAGACGTAGACGGAGAGGCCCTCGGGTCGATCCTGCTGGGCGATTGAGCGCATGTCCTTGACGACCGGCTCGATCTTGTCGATCACCTGCGCGGTCAGCGGCACGATCATGATCGCCGTCGTGCCGTCTTCCGACAGGAGGCCCTGCTGCGCCGCTGCGGGGCCGAGCGGCGACTGGATCGGCGCGTGGTCCGGTAGCTGCGCGAAGGCCTGCTCGTCGGCGGCGATCACGGCGCGGTCGGCATCGTTGAGCCCAGCGGGGTTCTGGTAGACGACCAGTGCGGGGATCGTGCGACCGTTATCGAAGCGCGACCGGAGCTCGTCGAGCACCTTGGTCGAGTCGGCGCCCGCCGGCAGGAAGGTCGTCGAGTCGTTCTGGGTGACGGAGTTCAGCTTCGCCTGGAACGAGCCAAGGCCAGCGGCGAGGATGATCCACGCGAGCAGGACGAGCCACTTGGAGCGGCGGCCGGTGACGATGCGGGAGAGGGTCTGAATGGTGATGCCTCGGGCGGGGTGCGTCCGAACTATCGCATGCGCGGGCGTCGTGGCTGTCGCATGGGATCATGTCGGCATGCATGTGCTCGTGATCGCCGCCACGGCGGGTGAACTTGACTGGGTCGGTGGCGCGGACGCGCTCGTGGTCGGCATTGGACCGGTCGAGGCGGCTGTGCATACCGCAGCGCATCTCGCGGAGCATCGGCCCGACGCGATCCTGCACCTGGGCATCGCCGGTGCGCGCCGCGCCAGCGGCTTGGAGATCGGCGACATCGTGGTCGGCACACGGAGCGTCTACAGCGATCTCGCCGCAGCGGTGCCAACGGTTCGCACGATCGAGCCTGATGTCGAGCTGCTCGCGCGCGTGGAGCTGCTGCTGCCTGACGCGCACCGGCTGCCGATCGCCACGAGCGCGTATGTCGGTGGGGGTGACTGCGACGTCGAGGCGATGGAGGGCTTCGGCGTGCTGCGGGCCGCGGCCGAGGCGGGCGTACCGGCGCTGGAACTGCGCGCGATCTCCAACATGGTCGAGGAAGAGGATCGCGCGAACTGGGACTTCCCAGCGGGTCTGCGCGCTGTCGCCGAGGCGGGGCGCGTCGTGCTCGCGGGGCTCTAGTCGGAGGACTTGGGCTTCGACGCGGAGTCGGAGCTCTTCGTCGAGGAGCTCGACGACGCCGTGTCGCTCTTCTTGGCGTCGGACGCGTCGGACTTCGTCGACTCGCCGCCTTCGGCCTTCTCCTTCGTGGCGCGCTTGCCGCCCTTGCCGTAATCGGTGGAGTAGTACCCCGAGCCCTTGAAGTGGATCGGCGGCGCGAACAGGACGCGCTCGACCTTCTTGCCGCACGTCGGGCACTTCTTCAGCGGCGGGTCGGTCATCTTCGCGAAGACCTCGGTCTCGTGACCCTCCGCGCAGCGATATTCGTACGTAGGCACGAGCCGCACTATAGCGCGGGAGCCGAATCGGCTTGGCACTCTCCGGGGGCAAGTGCCAACGCGGCCGGCGGGGCTACGATGCAGGAAGCGTGCGGATCGCCATTGTCACCGATTACTACTACCCGCACCTCGGCGGGATCACCGAGCATGTCCACGGACAGGCCACGGAGCTGACCCGGCGCGGTCACGAGGTGACGATCGTGACGGGCAACGTCATGCGGCCGCCGCCGATCGTCGATGGCGATATCCGGCCCGAGGCGAACGTGCCGTTCGAGATCGTCCGCGTTGGCCGCGCCCTGCCCGGCTACGCGAATGCGTCGCAGACGTACCACGTCGTCGACCCGCTGCTGCGTCGCAAGCTCAAGCAGATCTTCGAGAAGCGCAAGGTCGATGTCGTCCACGTGCACTCGCCGTACAGCCCGATCCTGCCGATCATGGGCGTGCTCGCCGCGCCGAAGACAGCCGTCACCGTCGGCACGTTCCACTCCGTCTTCCCGCGCAACCTCGGGTTCGACGTCATCGCGCCGCTGATGCGCAGGGTGATCGGGCGCCTTGACGGCAAGATCGTCGTCAGCGAGGCGTGCATCGGGTCGCTCGCGCCGTACTACCCATACGAGTACACCGTGATTCCGAACGGCATCGATGATCGGCGCTTCTCGCCGGAGGCCGACCCGATCGCGGAACTGAAGGACGGCAAGCTCAACATCCTCTTCCTCGGACGCTTCGACCCGCGCAACGGCCTCGACACGATGATCGGTGCCTTCACCGAGGTGCGCCGTCGCGTCGGCCCCGACGTGCGGCTGATCGTCGTCGGCGACGGGCCGCTCAAGTCGCGCTACCAGAGCCAGGTGCCCGACGATGTCGCCGCCGATGTGCACTGGGCCGGCCGCGTCAACTGGAACCGCCCGCGCTACTACGCGACTGCCGACATCCACTGCACGCCGTGCCAGCGCGCGTCGTTCGGCATGGTGCTGCTCGAGGCGATGAGCTGTGGACGTCCGGTCGTCGCGAGCCGCATCTCGGGCTTCCAACTGCTGATGGAGCATGGCCGGCAGGGGCTGCTGATCTCGCCGGCCGAGAGCGTGGAGCGCTTCGCCGAGGCGCTGATGTACATGATCGAGCACCCCGAGGAGCGTGATCGGATGGGCCGCGAGGGGCGCAAGACCGCGGTCACCGAGTACGCGTGGACGAAGGTCGCCAAGCAGCTCGAGGACTACTACATCGACCTGCTCGACAAGGGTCCACGCCCGTGACGAAGCGCCAGACGATCCTCCGAGCGGTGCTGATCGGAGTGGCCGTCGCCGCGATCGCCGTGCTCGTCGACGCGGTGCTGACCAACACGAACCTGTCGTGGCTGGCGTGGGTTGTCGACGTGGCCGCGATCCTGCTGCTGACGCTGGGGGCGTGGGGGATGTTCGGCGCCAGCTCGCCGTTGTTCGGCGGCGTCGTCGATGGCAAGCGCATCCGCAAGGACGTGATCGCCCTCACCTTCGACGACGGCCCGTCGGCCGACACGACGCCGCGCATCCTCGACATCCTGCGCGCCGAGGGCGTGCGCGCCACGTTCTTCGTGCTCGGCAAGCACGCCGAGCGGCATCCCGAACTGGTCGAGCGAATCGTGCGCGAGGGGCACGAGCTCGGCAACCACGGCTACGACCACGGCATCCTCGCCTTCGCCGGCGCCACCCAGGTGCACCAGCAGCTGCAGCGCACCGAGCGCCTCCTGCGCCGGGCGGGCGGGCCGCCCGTGCGCGTGTTCCGCGCACCGCACGGCTTCCGCAGCCCGTTCGTGGCGCGGACTGCTCGCCGGCTGGGCTACGTCACGTGTGCCTGGAGCGCGGGCGTGTTCGACACCGCCAAGCCGGGTGCCGACGTGATCGTGCAGCGCTCCACGAAGGCGCTCAAGCCCGGTGCGATCCTCCTGTTGCACGACGCCGACGGCTGGGGCGACGACGACCGCTCGCAGACGGCGGAGGCGCTGCCCGGGATCATCGCCGCGGCCCGCGAGCGCGAGTTCGAGTTCCTAACCATGAGCGAGTTGGCCGTGCTGGATCCGCCGAAGCCGATCTCGTGGAAGCGCCTCGCGATTGTCGCGGGGATCATCGTCGCGGTCGCAGCGATCGCGCTGGCGCGGGTGGACCGCGGCGAGGTCGGAGCGATCCTCGACACGTTCCGCAGTCTCAGCATCCCGCTGGTGATCCTGTCGCTGATCGCCAATTTCATCAGCGTGGCCTTCAAGGGCGTGATCTGGAAGAGCGCTCTCGATTCGGTGCCCGGCGTCAAGGCGCCGTACCGGGCGGTGCTGCCCGCGATCTTCGTCGGCTTCCTGCTCAATACGGTGCTGATCGCACGCCTCGGTGAGGTCGGGCGCATGGTCGTGCTGCGACGGCGCCTGCAGAAGGAGGGGCAGGACGTGCCGATCTCGACGATGAC
>CAINDT010000448.1 GCA_903847495.1 uncultured Actinomycetes bacterium | reverse complement strand
GCGGACATGATCGCCGGCGCCTAGTGGCCGTCCCCGCCTCGGATCTCGAGCTCGGTACCCTGGCGGGGGACGATGCGCTGCTGGAACGCCTGCTGTTCGAGGCGATCACGGAGACCGAGGGCGACGAGATCGTCCCCGGCGTCGTCCGCCTGCACGCACTCGCCGCGCAAGCGCGAGCGGGCGATGCCGACGCTGCTGCGCAGCTTCGCGCGGAGACCGCGCTGTTCGATCGGCGTGCAGCTGGGTCGATTGCCAAGGCACTCTTGATGCGGTTGCAGGCGGCGAATCTGTCCGAGGAGCGTGAGCGCGTGCGCCGGCTCCAGCGGTCGAGTGCGCGCCAGGCATCGCTCGAGCACGCGATGGAAGAGATCGGGGCCCCAGAGGCCTTTAGATCACACCTCGACGATCTGCATGTGGAACTCGTGCTCACGATGCATCCGTCGGATGCGACGCGCCGAGCGGTGTTGCACAAGCTGCACCGGCTGACGGAGCAACTCGACGACGTGGATCGCGCCCTCGGGCCCGACGCGCTTGACCAGGCGCTGGCCGAAGCGCAGGAAACGATCGCTGCGTGGTGGGCGACCGACGAGGTGCGTCGAAGCCGCCCGCCCGTTGAGGAGGAGATTCGCCGCACGATCTTCCTCGTCGAGTCGGCCCTGTACGACGCAGCGGCCGACGTGGCCATGGCCCTTGAACGCCGGCTTGGTTTTCCCCTCTCCCGTGCGCCTCTCTCATTTGTGCAGTGGGCCGGCGGCGACATGGATGGCAACCCCTCTGCGACCGGTGAGACCGTGCGCTTCGCCGTTGTCGAGGCTCGGCGGGCGGCCCTGCGTCTCATGCGCGACCGCGTCGTCGCTGCCTCCCGGCTGCATTCCGAGGCCTCCCGGTACACCGATCCAGCCGCGTTACTCCAGTCGATCGCCCGCGATGCCAGCACGCTGCCGAGTGGTGAGGACGAAAGCAGCGCCTACGCCCACGAACCGCTGCGTCGCAAGCTGCGCCTGATACGCGACCGCCTCACATGGTCCATGCGTGCGCTCGATGACGACGTCGACGTTGACCCCGCGTGGATCTACCGCGACACCAAGACGCTGATTGAGGACCTCTGTGTGGTGCGCGATGCAGCGCCAGGTGCTACCCCCTCGCTGGATCGCCTCGTCTGGCAGGCCCGCATCTTCGGCATTCATCTGCTGGAGATCGACGTGCGCCTGCACGCGCGGGAACTGGGCGAGGCTGTCGATGCCCTGCTTCCCGGCACCGTCGGGCTCACGGGGTCGGAACGTGTGCGACACATTGCCGCAGCCATCGCTGACCTCGCGGCCGGCAGCGCGGTGAGCGCGGCCGGCGAACTACGCGCGACCGGCGCCCTCGATGCCGCCGCCCGCCTGCGCGAGGCCTTTGGGTCCACTCCACTCCGCTCGCTCGTGATCTCCGGCTGCGAGGCGCCGGAGGACGTACTGGCCGCGACCTGGTTGCTGCACCGTAGCGGGCTACGCGAGGTGCCCGTGGTTCCCCTGTTTGAGTCGGGCGCATCGCTCCGCAGCGCGACGAGCATTGCCGAAACGGTCTTGGATACCTCTGCGTTCCGAGCCCATGTCGACGGCACCGGCGGTCGTTTCGAGGTCATGCTCGGGCACTCCGACGGCGGCAAGGAAGAGGGGTTCATCGGTGCGCAGTGGCGCATCTGGCGCGCTCAGGAGGATCTCGTCGCCGTCTGTCAGCGCCACGGCGTCGGCTTTCGTGCCTTCCATGGTCGCGGCGGCTCGCCTGCTCGTGGTGCGGCGCCGCCCGACGAAATCGCGCGCGCTCTCCCTGTGGGGGCAGCCAGTGGCGGGCTCCGTCTGACCGAGCAGGGCGAGGCTGCACGCTCCAAGCTCGCCCACCCGGTCCTCGCTCGACGCGCGCTGGAGCAGGTGCTTTCTGGCGCGTTGATCGCGGCGACCCGAGACGTTGAGGACGAGGTGCCGAGCGCATGGCGCGAGCAGATGGATCTCCTCGCCGACGTCGGGCGTGCTGCCTGGCGGAGTCTGCTTGACGATCCCGCGTTCCCCAACGTGTTCATGGCGACCACACCGATTCAGCTGGCCGACGATATGAAGCTCGGCTCGCGACCGGCGCGACGGGCCTCCGGTACGGCCGACGGACTGCGCGCGATTCCCTGGGTGATGGCGTGGACGCAGACCCGGGTGCTCGTGCCGGCCTGGTTCGGGGCGGG
>CAINDT010000447.1 GCA_903847495.1 uncultured Actinomycetes bacterium | reverse complement strand
TGACTGGCGACGCGAGCGGCGGGACATGCAGCTTGCGCGACCAATGGCACGCGAAGCGACGATTCTCGATGAGTGGGAGGCGTTCGTCGGCAACTTTGGTGCGATGCGGATTCCAGTCCATACGGTCACGCGACGGGCGTGCCAGCTTCTCTCGGTCACCGGGCTCGGATCGTACGACGCAGTCCACGCGGCAACCGCCGAACACCTCGGGGCCCGCCTCATTACCCACGATCGCCTGCTGGCGCGTGCCGTAGAGCGGTTCTTCGGGTCGATTATCGGCAGGTCGGAGGAGCAGCATGGCTCGGACTCGTGAAACGTCGGAGCGTTCGGAAGCGGTCGACTATCCTGCGGGCATGAGCGACGCACCAGCTGCAGTCGAACTACGTATCCCGCCCGGTGTCCTCGTGGACAATGCTCCGGTTCCCGGGGGAGTGATCTACTTGCAGCCAGCCACGATTCCGCCCGGGGGCATTTTCACTCCGGCGCGCCCTGGCACGCTGGACGAGGCGCTGGCCCGGATCGCCGAGGTCACGAGCCGCAACCGTATTGGCTGTGTCCCTCGCAAGTCGGACTACCGCGCGCGCTGGCGCTACAACACCGAGGAGTTCGACGAGGCCTGAGCCGCGCCGGGAGCGCGCCTCACGCAGAGTCGGTCGCGCCGAACCCGCCGCCGCCGGCGCCGACGAGGATGATCACGTCGCCCTCGTGCAGCGTCACGTAGCCCTTGCCGTGCACGACCTCGGTCTCGCCGGTGGCGGCGCGTTGGATCGCGATGTAGCCGGGCGCGCCATCGCCGCCGCCGTCGCGGCCGCGGGCTGTGAAGCGCGCGTCGGTCTGCTCGGCGTAGAACATGCCGTCGGCCTCGGCGGCCAGTAGGCGGTACTCGCGGCGGATACCCATGCCGCCGCGGTGGCGACCCGTGCCGCCGGAGCCGTCGACGAGCTCGGTGCGCTCGATCAGCCACGGGTACTCGAGCTCGGCGATCTCCGCGGGCAGGATCGCGCAGTTGGAGGTGTACGGGTCGATGCCGTCATCGCCGTCCGCATGGCGCCGGGCGCCACCACCGCCGCCGAGGATGTCGGCGAGCAGGGTGTAGCCGCCCGTGCGCGGGTCGATCGCCTGAAAGCCGAGCGTCGGGAACGACACTTGGCTGCCGGCGATGGCGTGCTCGGGCATCAGCGTCGAGAGCGCATCGATGATCACGTCGGTCAGGCGCTGTACCGCGAGGTGTCGCGCGCTCAATGCGGTCGGGAACGTCGGGTTGTAGAGCGTGCCCTCGGGGATGATCATCCGCACGCGGCTGGCGAGGCCCGCGTTATGGGGCACGTTGCCGCCGAGGAACGCGCGCACGGCGAAGTACGCGGCGGCATGCGAGCTGGCGATCGGCACGTTCATGCCCGACGGGATCTGCGGCGAGCAGCCCGACAGGTCGACGACGAGTGTGCCGTCGTCAACCGTGAGCCGCGCGTGGACGCGCACCGGGTCGGTGTTCTCGAAGCCGATGTCGTCGAGGAAGCCCTCGGCCTCGACGGCGCCATCGGGCCACGACCGAAACAGCGCTTCGGTGCGTCGTGCGGTCTGGTCGACGAGCGCCTCGAAGCCGCCGAGCACGAGCGGCAGCCCGTAGCGCTCGATCGTCTCGGCGAGGCGCTGGTTGCCGCGCTTGCACGCCGCCAGCTGTGCGTCGAGGTCGCCGAGGGTGGAGGCGGGGTCGCGGACGTTCGCCTCGAGCATGTCGTAGACGGCGCCGACGCGTTGGCCGCGCTCCACGAAGCGCACGGCGGGGAAGATCAGCCCCTCCTGAAACAGCTCGGTGCACTGCGCGCTCTCCGTGCCGGGGAAGCGCCCGCCGATGTCGATGTGGTGC
>CAINDT010000446.1 GCA_903847495.1 uncultured Actinomycetes bacterium | reverse complement strand
CTGGCACGCTCACGATCGAGCGCTGGATGGGCATGATGAACTCTGCGGTGATTGGCACCCTGACGATTGCCGCGCCAGCTCCCGCCGCAGTGACTGCCACGCCGGCACCGACCGAGTGCACCTCCAGCAACTGGAACTTCGGTGTCGTCGACTACGAGCAGACCGGCTATGGCGATCAGATCCTTGTGACGTGGGGCATGCCGAAGGTCTGCAGCGGTGACGTCGCATCCTTCGCGCTCCGCCAGACGACGCCCGACGGTGCCTCGACGAATGTCCCTGCGGCTGCGTGCACACCGGACCTCGTCGTCAAGGCCGGCTCGTCCAGCGCCCTCTGGTCCTGCGCACTCAAGGTCGCCGCCGTCCCGGCGAACACGCTTGAGTTCCAGGTCGTCGCGACGACGACGGGTGGGCTGCAGGCGACGTCCCGCAGCGTCAAGTGGGTGCGCGGTGCGGCACCGAACGCCGACGTCTCGAGCCCGGGTGCCGGGGCGTGCGCCGCCGCCAACAGCTCCCTCGTGCCGCCGGGCGTGAACCCGAATCTCATCTGCTTCATCGTCTCGCTGGTGATCCAGACCGAGTACGCCTCGAACGGCAACCAGGCGCTGACGGACAAGCAGGCGCGCGAGCTCCTCAACATCGGCGTCGCCTTCTCTGACACCCAGTCGGCCCGCTCGGGCCGTGCCGCCAAGGCCAAGTGGGTCTCGATCGGCAAGAAGACGATGAAGATCAAGAAGGCAGGCAAGCTGCGCGTCGCGCTGCCACTGTCGAAGAAGGGCGCCGCGCTGCTGCGCAAGGGACCGCTGAAGGTGCGCGTGACGTACACGCTGACGCGTGGCACCGCCAAGCGGACGATCGTGCAGTACGCGACGCTGCCGCGCATCGCCTCGTAGACGCACCTGCCGGGGCGTTCCCGGTGCGACACTTCGGGCGTGATCTACCTCGACCACGCCGCCACGTCGCCGCCGGATCCGGCGGTGGTCACGAAGATGCTGCCGTTTCTGACGGGGCGCTTTGGCAACCCGTCGGAGCCGCACGCGCTCGGGCGGCAGGCGCGCGCCGATCTTGATGAGGCGCGGGCCGGCATCGCCGCCGCGCTTGGTGCGCAGGCCGATGACGTGATCCTGACCGGCGGCGGGACTGAGGCCGACAACATCGCGGTGCTTGGTCGCTGCCAGGGCGAGTCCGGCCGCGTCGTGATCAGTGCGCTCGAGCATCCCGCAGTGACGCGCGCCGCCGAGAGCCTCGCCGCGCGCGGTTGGACCGTCGTGATCGCGCCCGTGCTGGCCGACGGGCAGCTCGACGTGATGGCCTTCGGCGAGCTCGTGCGCCCCGGCGATGCATTGGCCTGCGTGATGGCCGCGAGCAACGTGACGGGCGTGATCCAGCCGCTCGCCGAGGCCGCTGCGATCTGCGCGCACAACGACGTGCCGTTGCACATCGACGCCGTGCAGGCCGCGGCCGGCATGGACCTCGATCTCGGGCTGCTGCCCGGCGAGGTCACCCTCGCGGTGGCGGCGCACAAGCTCGGCGGACCGCGTGGTGTGGGCGCTGTGGTGGGGCCCGGCGTGCACACGCTCGACGCGATCAGCCACGGCGGCGGCCAGGAGCGCGGCCTGCGCTCCGGCACCGAGAACCTCGCCGGTGCCGTGGCGCTCGCCGAGGCGCTGCGCATCCGGCAGGGCGCCGACGCGCCGGCCGAGCGCGAGCGCCGCGCGGCGCTGCGCGACGACCTCG
>CAINDT010000445.1 GCA_903847495.1 uncultured Actinomycetes bacterium | reverse complement strand
CGGCGGCTGGCGCCTTCGAGTTCAAGGACGCCTATCTCGAGTCGCTGCTGTCGATCCGTCGCGCTGGCGCTCGCGCCGTCATCACCTACGGGGCCGTGGAGGCCGCGCAGTGGCTCCGGTAGAGGCCGCCTCCCGGATCGATCGCATCGCCGAGGCCGCCGCGCGCGGCAGCGACGTCTGGGCCCGCTCCGTGCTGGCGCCCGCCGATCGTGACAGCGATGCGCTGTTCGGACCCGTCAGCGGTGCCGCCTTCGCGGCGGGCGTCGAGACGATCTACGAGGGCTATCTCGTGCATCACGGGGCCCGCGCCCGCGTGTTCTCGCCGCCGGATCTCGAGCAGGGACTCCTGCTCGGCGACTACCTGTACGCGACAGGGCTCGTCCAGATCTGCGAGGCCGGTGACGTCGATGCCATCGCCGCGTTGGCCGACCTGATCTCGCTCGCCGCGCACCTGCGCGTGACGGGCACTGGCGTCGACGGCGAGCTGTGGCTCGCCACCGCGCGCCACCTCGCCGGGCCACGTACAGATGCACTGGCGGCGGCGCGTGACGGCCTGCGCGCCGGCGACCGCACCGCGCTGCTCACGCTCGTCGACGACGAGGACGCGCCGGCGCTCCTCGCCGAGCACCGCCGACTGATGGGAGACGCATGAACGGCCCCAAGGACCTGCGCGCCTGGATCGAACTGCTCCGTCGTGAGGGTGAGCTCGTCGAGATCACGCAGGAGGTCGATCCGCACCTCGAGATCACGGAGATCGCCGACCGCGCCCTCAAGGGCGGTGGCCCCGCGCTCCTCTTCACCAACGTCAAGGGTTCGCGCATCCCGCTCTTGATCAACCAATTCGGCACCGAGCGCCGCATGCTGTTGGCGATGGGCCGCGACGACTTCGACTCGATCGGCGAGGAGATCGGCGAGCTGCTTGAGCTGAAGCCGCCGGACGGGCTCAAGGACAAGGTCCAGGCGCTGCGCCGCCTCAAGGGCGTCGCCGACGCGCGGCCGAAGGTCGTCCGCTCCGGCGCCTGCCAGGAGGTCGTCTGGCCCGAGCCCGACCTCGACCTGCTGCCGATCCAGTTCCAGTGGCCCGAGGACGGCGGCCCGTACATGACGATGGCGAACATCATCACGAAGGACCCCGTCACCGGCGGGCGCAACGTGGGCATGTACCGCTTGCAGAAGCACGGCAAGCACGAGCTCGGCCTGCACTGGCAGATGCACAAGGACGCCGCCGCCGATCATCGCGAAGGCGAGGGTCGGATGGAGGTCGCGCTCGCGCTCGGCACCGACCCGATCACCGCGTACTCCGGATCGATGCCGCTGCCGAAGCACATTGATGAGTACATGGTCGCTGGCTGGCTGCGCGACGAGCCGATCGAGCTCGTGCAGTGCAAGACCGTCGATCTCCAGGTCCCCGTCAACGCCGAGATCGTGATCGAGGGCTACTGCGTCCGGGGCGAGACGAAGCCCGAGGGGCCGTTCGGCGACCACACCGGCTACTACACGCCTGTCGACGACTTCCCGGTCCTGCACGTCACGGCGATCACCTCGCGCCGCGATCCGATCTACCCGTCGATCGTCGTTGGTCCGCCACCGTGTGAGGACCTCTGGCTCGGCAAGGCCACAGAGCGCATCTTCCTGCCGGCCGTGCGCGTCACCCTGCCCGAAGTCGTCGACTACGACATCCCGTACGCCGGCACGTTCCACAACTGCGTGATCGTCTCGATCAAGAAGCGGTTCCCGGGCCACGCGCAGAAGGTGATGAACGCGATCTGGGGCACCGGCCTGCTGTCGTTGACCAAGGCGGTGATCGTGGTGGACGAGTGGGTCGACGTCCATAACTACACCGACGTCGTCTGGCAGATGGGCGCCAACATCGATCCGGCCCACGACATCCTGATGTCGTACGGCCCGCTCGACCAGCTCGACCATGCCGCCCGCCTGAAGGCGCTCGGCGGCAAGATCGGCTTCGATGCGACGGCCAAGTGGGAGGGCGAGGGCTACACCCGCGGGTGGCCCGAGGTCAATCGCATCCCCGACGACATCAAGGCGCGGGTCGACGAGCGCTGGGCCTCGTTCGGCATCGACATGCCGGGGCACGTCCGATGATTCGGCGGTCCGGAGAGCCCGGCGACTATGCTCGCAGCGCGTGCCAGCCGCTGACGGCTGCCGCAGGAGACTAACCGTGGAGCGAACCGACGACGAGTGGCGCGCGATCCTGACGCCGGAGCAGTACACCGTGCTGCGGCAGCAGGGCACCGAGGCGCCGTTTACCGGTGCCTACTGGGACGATCACGCGCCGGGCATGTACCACTGCGCCGGCTGCGGTACGCCCCTGTTCTCGTCGGACGATAAGTTCGACAGCGGCACCGGCTGGCCCAGTTTCACCCGCCCGGTCGAGGACGATAACGTCGGCGCGCGCGAGGATTCCTCGCATGGCATGCGCCGCATCGAGGTCGTCTGCAAGGCCTGCGGCGGGCATCTCGGCCACGTCTTCCCGGACGGGCCCGGCCCGACGGGCATGCGCTACTGCATCAATTCCTGCTCGCTGACGCGCGAGGAGGCTGGAACGTGAACGCGAATGGGGGGCTTGTGCGGATCGTGGCGACTTTGACATCCCGGGGGGAGCACCTCCAAGATACGAGCGTGACTGGAGGCAATGCCCGTGGCTGAGAACGGTTCTGATCGCGCTGGCGTGTCGTCGTTCAGCGACGTCAACGACCCGCGTGCGGTGATCAGCCGCAGCAAGTTTCTGACTGGAGCGACCGTCGGCCTTGGCGGCCTGATCGGTATCGCTGTCGCCGTGCCGGTGCTGGGCTTCGTGCTCGGACCATCGTTCGCCGGCGAGGACTGGTACTGGACGAGCTTCGGCCCGGTCGACAATCCCGCCTTCAAGGAGGGCTCGTACGAGTCCGTCATCTTCGAGCGCGGCAAGAACGGCGAACTCGACCGCCGCGTCGCGTTCGTCCGTCGTGACGGCGCCGAGGAGTTCACGATCATCTCGAACGTGTGCATGCACCTCGGCTGCCCCGTGCAGTTCAAGACCACGAACTTCGCCTGCCCGTGCCACGGCGGCCAGTACGACACGGAGGGCCTCGTCACCGCTGGCCCGCCGATCCGACCGCTCAACCGCTTCGAGTACAAGGTCGAGAACGGCCAGCTGCTCGTCGGCCGTCCGTTCGCCACCGAGGACGTCGATGGCAAGGTCGTCATGACCGATCAGTTCAAGCTGCCCGGTGAGCCCGTTGGCGGGCTCCTCGGCTGGCTCTATCCCGTTCCGCCGGTCTGAGGCAGGAGAACTCATGTCCACGCTACTGCCACCTCCTGGCGAAATCGCCAAGATGCCGGTCGATTGGGTCGAGGAGCGCTCCGGCCTCATCACCTTCGGCAAGTTCATGCTCTTCCGCAACGTGCCCAAGGACATCTCCTGGCTGCAGACGCTCGGCTCCGCGCTGATCACCGTCTTCATCCTGCAGGTGACCACCGGCATTCTGCTCGCGATGTACTACCAGCCCGATCCCGATACCGCCTGGGCCACAATCAAGTTCATCACCGACGATGCGACGCTCGGCTGGCTCGTCCGCGGTATGCACAAGTGGGGCTCGTCGGTCATGGTCGTGCTCCTGTTCCTGCACATGGGACGCACGTTCCTGTTCGGGGCGTACAAGTACCCGCGCGAGATGACGTGGATCACCGGCGCGATCATCTTCATCCTCGTGATGGGCATGTCGTTCACCGGCTACCTGCTGGTCTTCGACGAGCGCGCCTACTGGGCCACGATCGTGGGTGTGAACATCAACGGCACCGCACCGATCGCCGGACCGGCGCTGTCCTGGATCCTGATGGTCGGACCGGAGATCTCCACGCACACGCTGTCGCGCTTCTACGCGCTGCACATGCTGGTGATCCCGAGCATCCTCGG
>CAINDT010000444.1 GCA_903847495.1 uncultured Actinomycetes bacterium | reverse complement strand
TGGCCTCGCGCTTGGCATTGAGTGCGGCCACGTCGCCTTCGGGTGTACCCGCCGAGGCCGCACCGCAGACGATCAAGAGCAGTGCGATCACGAGCAGGGCTGGAGCGGTACGGCGCGGCATCAGCCGCACCCTATGGGGGTACACACGCCATGGCGAGAGAGTCCGCGGACGCGTCGCGCGGGTACGCGGAAACCCCGCATCACCACCGCAGATTCTACTCGGCCGCACGCGCGAATCGCCGCGCGGAGAGCGGTGTCCAGCACGCGAAACGCGTGTGTGGCGGGCCATAGGGTCTGGGGCAACGAACGTCGGAGGACCATCGATGAGCTCCCGTACCACCAGCCTGCACACCACCCGTCGCGCGATTCTGCTTGGTCTGACGCTGGTGCTGTTCGGCGTGTTCGCCACTGCTGCTGCGGCCCAGACCACGACGCTGACCGTGCGGGTCGGCGTCGTGCCGGCGACGGATCCGGGGCGCTTCGATCTCGCGATCGATGGTGTCGCACTTGCCAGCGGGGTCGGCGATGGGGGTGGGACCGTCGCGCAGACGGTGCTACCGGGGACCTTTACCGTCTCGGAAGTCGCCACGACCGGCACGAATCTCAGCAGCTACTCCACGACGGTCACCTGCCTCGACGGCAGCGAGGTGCTCGTCGCCGCCGCCCCGCTCACGGCCACGGCCGTGGTGGTGGCGGCCGGGCACGACGTCGTGTGCACGTTCATCAACACGCTGCTGCCGGTCGCGCCGGTTGTCGCACCGCCGGTCACCGCCAAGCCCATCCTCCTACCGCCGGCCTTCGTGCGGGGTACCGCGATCCTGCGCGGCGTCGAGGGGTGCACCGCCCGCAAGGTCGTCACGACGCGCATCATCGGCCGCAACATCTCCCGCATCGTCTTCTTCCGCGATGGGCGTATCGTCAAGCGCGTGAAGGCGCCGTCGCTCAGCTGGCGCGCCTATGAGATGACCACCGTCGTCCCGGCCGGCGACCATCAGCTGCACACGGTGCTCGTTCGGGCCTACTTCGTGGATGGTGCAACGCCGCGGGTCAAGGCGATGGTGCATCGCTTCGCCCATTGCCGCTCGAGCGAAGTCGTCAGCTGACGCGTACGTTGTAGGCCGCGGTCAGCGTGTCGGCGGCGCGCAGCGTGACGATCAGCGAGGTCGCGCGCGTGCGGCGCGAGATCAGCATCGTGCGAGCGAAGCGGCCGGTGCGCGACGTGGTGACGGTGGTCGCCGTACCGGCGGTCGTGAGCGACACCGCGACGCCGCCGAGCCCCGCCTCGGAGGTGTGATCGACGATCCGTCCGCGGATCGTCAGGCGCAGGCGGTTGTCCGCGCTGCGTCGGGCGGTGACGCGCACGCCGCGCGCGACGTAGGCGGGTGGCGCGGGCAGCGTCGTGAAGCCCCAGGCGTGCGTGAGCCCGTCGGTGAAGGTCACGGTGGCGACGTACGGGGCGCGATCCTCGAGCGGGCGCTCGGGGATCAGGATGCCGGAGGCCGTCGGGAGGTACTGGCCGACGTCGGGCGTACCCGCGTCGACCCACCGCAGCGCCACGGGTCCGTTCGGTCCGCGCAGGGTCGCCGAGCGGATGCCGAGTGGCTTGCCGTCCAGGGTCACGCCGGCCACCGACGCGGGACCCCAGGCGTAGACGAAGAGGTGGGGTCCGGTCGGGTTGGCGAGTCCGAGCGCGGTGGCGGGGGTGATCGGCCACTCCTCGCTCGTCTCGCTGGCGTAGATCGTCGAGCCGTTGCCTGGGTACGTGACGACGCTGTTGGCCGACGGTGCTGTGCGCAGATACCCGGGCCACGTGGTCACACACGCCAGCTGGTTGTCGTCGGCGATGCCGACCTGCGACAGCTGGGGTGCGAGCAGCTGCGCGAGGTGCAGCGGCGCGGTCTCCCAGATGAACGAGCTCTCGGTCCACGGGACCGTCGAGGCGAGCACGGCATGCGTGCCCGCCCAGTTGCCACCCTCGCTCCACGCCGGGTGGTTGGGATCCTCCGCGTGGCTGACGGTGCCGGTCGCGCGCATGTACGCGACGTGCTGCGCGCACTTCGCCGACCAGTCCGGGTTCAGCGCGACGTCACCGGGGATGTCATTCGTCGCGCGCTTGGCGTTGAGCCACGCCAGATCCTGCGCGGGGGTACCGGCGATAGCGGCCGGTGCTGCGATGGCGAGCACCGAGTACAGGAGAGCGGCGAGAAGTCCACAGCGCGACATGCTGCTCTCTACGGTATCCCGCTTCGGGCGTGAACGCGGGGCATTGCGGGTTTCCCGCAGCAGGTGTGCGGAGTTGCCTCTGATCTGCGATTTTCCGCACATCTGCGGAGGAGTACGGGTAGTCTGTCCCTTACCGGACGGGTCGAACCCGCCGGTACACGAGGATCGCCCGACGAAGCCTCCGCCTCCTGGCGCCGGTGGACCGGGCGAGCAAGTTCGTAACGGAGGTAGATGTGATGGCTGCCGTTGAGCACCGCACAATCACCGTCGTCGTCGCGGGGAGCGCGGACATGTATCTCGATGCCATGGGCTGCTTGCTGGGCGAGCAGACGGGCTTCGAAGTCCTGTCCACGGAAGGGGCAGTCGAGGATGCCGTGCGGGTCGCCCGCATGCAGCATCCGCGGGTGCTGGTCATCGATCTAATGGATCTGCCGGCAGATCCATGCGAGGTGATCCGGGCGGTGCGCAGCGCATCGCCCGAGACCTCGATCGTCGCGATCCTCCCCAATGGGGATCCATTCGCGGCACGGGAGGTCCTCAGGGCCGGCGCGTCCGGCTGCCTGACGCCGACCTCCCGCACACGGCATCTCGTCGATGCCGTGTGGAACGCATCGCGGGGCGAGCAGTACGTCGCCCCGACGCTGGCGGTGGCGCTCGCCGACGTCAGCATGCAGAACGGGAACGGCGATCTGACCGAGCGCGAGAACGAGGTGCTTCGCCTCATCGCGCTGGGGTACACCAATCAGGAGATCGCCGGGACCCTATTCCTGTCGGTGCGTACGATCGAGACGCATCGTGCGCGTCTGCAGGCGAAGCTCGGCATGCACCGCCGGGCCGAGCTCGTGCAGGCCGCGCACGACCGCGGCCTCTTGGGCTAGACCGTTCGCGACGCCCGCCTGCCCTTCGGGGGAGGCGGGCGTTTCGCGTTCCGGGGAAGCCCGCGCGCAGTGCGCGTCCAATCACGCACGTCGCCACGCGGCGCGTTCATAGCCTGCGGTCATACCCGGAGGCATCTGATGAACACGCTGGTCTGGCATTCCGCTGCGCTGGTCTTGGGGACCGCCACCGTCGCGCTTGTCCTCGTCACGGGCCACGCGACGCTGCGCAGCCTCGCGCTCGCCCTCGGCGCCGGCACTGCCGTCGTCGTCGGCATGCTGGCGATCAGCTCGACGGGCGTGCTCACCGAGCGCGCGAGCGGCGCGATGACGCCGACGATCACCGGCGCGCGCGAGGCGCTGCCGCCGTCCAGGGCGATCCGCTTCTCCGGGATCGGCTGGGAGGTTGCTGCCCGCCCGGTCGTCGTCACGGTCGACGCACCCGGGCGCTGGCGGCCGCGTGTGGCGCGCGCCGTGCCCGATGGTGACGGGCGCATCGATGTGGTCATCGCCGCGCCGTTCGCGCACCACGACGGCTGCACGGTGACGGCCGTGCAGTTGACGATCCTCGGCGCCCTGCGGGCCACGTCGACGTGCGGTCCGTCGCTGCGCCCGGACGGCGCGTAGCCGTCTCCGGACGCTGCGGGCTTCCCGCACGGGTACCGCGGATCGCCCTGTCGGCAGGCCGGTGAACCGCCGCGCGATGTCGCGCGGCGACCACCGATGTCCGCCTTCGCTCGCTGCATAGCGTGAAGCCACCAACACGGAGGTCATTCGATGAACACGCAAGTGCGGCGGTGGTGGACACTGCTCATGAGTCTTTCGGCGGTCGGAGTGCTGCTCGCCGTCGGTGTGGGAGGGGCTGTCGCGGCACCCACACCGGACAAACCCGGTGATGTGACGGTGCTCAAGGGTGGCTATCGCAACGTCGATCCGAAGGATTCTGCGCGCGACTCGGCGAACGGCTATGCCCTGCCGCTCGCGGGCGCAGCTTTCCAGTACGACACGAAAAAGGATTTCTCGGGTGCTCCCGTCGCGATCCCCGGACTGACGGATGCCGCAGGCGCGCTGGTGGCCACCGACGTCCCAGGAGGCACCAAGTACTTCCGCGAAACCGCCGCGCCGGCTGGTTGGCGAATCCTCGATCAGTTGACGTGGGACGGCGAGACGCAGCCGTACGTCGAATCGGTCAAGGTCGACGGCGACAAGACGGTAAGCCCTCGCTTCGTGAATGCTGCCGTCAATCCGCCGCTGCCGGCAACGTGCGGTGCTGGTCTCAAGGTGCTGCTCCTGCTCGACACGTCGGGCTCCACTGAGCCCTACCGCGCCGACTACATCGCAGCAGGCCAAGCCTTTGTTAACGGGCTCGGCGGCTCGCCGACGCAGTTGAAGATTTCGTCGTTTGCCTCGGATTCGTATCCGGGGGGCACGACGTACGATCTCGCCACCACCGGTGGGCAGGACGATGCCAATAAGGAGATCGACCGCCTCTACGGTGTCGACTTCAACGGTGGTATGACCAACTGGGATGCGGCAATGCAGGACGCGGCTCTCGCCGGCGTTGACGTCATCGTCTTCGTGACGGATGGCAATCCGACCGTGCATGTGAACGGTTCGAAGTCGTTGGAGAACATCGCCTTCGGTATCGCCTCGGCAAACCTGGCGAAGTACCCGGCCATGGATCAGAAAGGCGTTGCACAGCGCATTCTTGGCGTTGGTGTCGGTAACAACATCTCCACGGCCAACCTGTCGGCAATGAGCGGCCCCGTCGCGGATGAGGACTACTTCCTCGGCTCGGAGAAGGAGCTCGCCGCCAAGCTGCGCGAGATCGCGGACAAGCTCTGCCCCGGCACGATCACGATCAACAAGACGGTTGTCGACGGTGCCGGTACAGAGACGTTCGGCATGTTGATCGACGGGCAGGCCGTCGGCGAGCCGCTCGGCAACGGCGGCACGACCGGCGCACAGGCTGTTCCTGCTGGTGTCCACGTCGTGTCGGAGGTGGCAGCGCCCGGCACGAACATGGCCGAGTACTCGGCGCAGGTTGAGTGCAACGACGCCACCAGCAAGGGCGCCACGGTGATGAACGTTGGGACGTCGATCGAGGTCAAGGTCGGTTCCGCGCAGGACATCACGTGCACGTTCACCAACACGTTCCGCCCCGCCATGCTCACGCTCGTCAAGAGCGTGACGAACGACAACGGCGGTACGGCTGGGCCCGCGGACTTCACCCTCGCCGCCACGGCGTCGGGCGAAGCCGATGGCTCGCGTGACTTCACGTCCGCGTCGGCCGACCCCGTCGGGCGTCCCGTCTTCGGAGGTGTGGAGTACACGCTGTCTGAGACTGGCCCCGCCGGTTACTCGGCGGGCGCGTGGAGCTGCGACTCCACGAACGATCAGACGGACCAGCCCACGTTCGTGCAGGATGGGTCGACCGTGACGCTCGAGATCGGCGAGCACGTGACGTGCACGATCGTCAACAACGACATCCCGCCGGTGCTTCAGCTCCGCAAGGTTGTCGTGAACGACAACGGTGGCACGGCAGTGGCAGCGGACTTCGCACTGGCTGCCATCGGTGCCAAGACGACGGGTGAATTGAACAACAACGTGACAGGGCCTGGCACGGCGGATTCCGGTCCGACACTCCAGTCCGACACGTGGACGCTGTCCGAGACGGGCCTTGCTGGCTACACCGCCAGCACGTGGACCTGCGTCGGTGGCATCCAGGACGGGGCAACCGTTGCCGTGGGCATCGGTGGCACCGCGGTCTGCACGATCACCAACGACGACATCGCGCCTGCAGCTGCAGTGATCGCGCCGCCCGCTGCACCGGTGGTCGCACCGCCGGCCTCGGTCCGTGGCACCGCCACGCTGCGTAGCCCGCAAGGCTGCGTCGCCGGCACCACGGCCCTGACCCGGCTGACCGCTCGCAATGTCGACCATGTGGTCTTCATTCGCGACGGCCGCTTCGCCAAGCGCGTGGATGCGCGTGGCACCGGGCTGCAGACCTTCTCGCTCAGCACGAGCGTGCGACAGGTCGGCCTGCACAAGGTCACGGCCCGCGTGTTCTTCGTTACTGGGGCCAGCCCCCGCGTGACGACGCTCACGCACCGCTTCGCCCAGTGCCGCATCAGCGTGGTCACCGGCTGATCGAGCTGGGGAACCAGTTGGAGTCCGCCGGTCCCTCATCGAGGCCGGCGGGCTCCTCGCTCGTCGCTCGCTCCGTCGTGCCGCCGGGGTCTCCCCTGGCGGCACGACGGAGCGAGGTCGACGACCCGCCGAAAGGACCTGACATGCACTCGCTTGACGACCGCCTCGAGGAGCCGATTCCGCTGCGATCCGAGCACCGCCATCCATCCGCACATCGGATCCGCCGCTTCGGCTCCGCCAGCGTGGATCGCCTGGGCGTGATCATCGGCTGCGACGAGATCTGGGAGCGCGAGATCGGGACGCCTGTCGGCTCTCGGATCGATGCGGCCGTGTGCGCGGCCGATGCGCCGTACCTGCTTTCGCTGCTTGCGAACACGGACGACGGCCTCTCGGTCGCCGTCCGCACCGGCTACCGCGACTCGGATGTCTCCATCCTGCTGCACCTTGAGGGCGCCTTCCGCAACGGCGCGTGGCACGTGATCGGCATGCCGACGTTCCTGCCGCGGCACACCGACGTCGAGCTCCTTGCCGGGGCAGGGGAGGGTGCCGATCCGCTGACGGGACTGCTCGACCGCGGGGCATTCGAGGCCGTGCTTGCGGACACCCTGCAGCGCTGTGCACAGGGCGACAGCGCGGCGCTGCTCCTGATCGACCTCGACGGCTTCAAGCGCTTCAACGACCTGTACGGCCACACCATGGGCGATCAACTGCTGAAGGCCATCGGCCTCCGTCTCGACGAGGCACTGCGTGACGGCGATCGCGCCGCACGTTTCGGCGGCGACGAATTCGCGGTGATCGTCCGGCGCGCCACGCAGCTCGACGCGCGCATCGCCGCCGAGCGCGTGCTGTCTGCCGTGCGCTGCGCCCGCGCCTCCGATCTCGAGCTGATGGCGGGCGTCCACGCCAGCATCGGCATGGTCGTGCTGCGGCCGGGCGAGGAGCTTGCCGGTGATGAGGCGATGACACGAGCCGACCTCGCGCTGTACGAGGCGAAGGCGACCGGGCGTGGTGGCGTCGCCGAGTATCCCTCCGGCGATCCCGATGCCGCCGTGCGCATGCGCATCCGCATGACCTGGGGGCAGCGCCTGCACCGCGCCATCGAGCGTGATCGCCTCGAGTTGCACGCGCAGCCGATCGTCGATCTGCACTCGGGTGCGCTCACAGCGTGCGAGCTTGTTCTCTTCCTGCACGATGGCGACGAGCTCGTGCACGTCGATGCGTTTCGCGAGCACGCCATTCGCGCGGGACTGATCGACCGCGTCGATCAGTGGCTGCTCCGGCGTGTGGTCGAGATCGCTGCCGACGCGGAGCTGCCACTGGCCGAGGTGCCGCTGGGCATCAGCGTGACCAGCGCCGCGCTCGACGATCGCTCACTCACCGCGAGGCTCCACAATCACCTGTCGGTTGCTGGCGTTGATCCGCGGCGCATCGTGCTGCAGATCCGTGATAGCACCGTTGCGCAACTACCGCTGGCGCGCGACACGGCGCTTGGCCTCCGGCGCCTCGGTGTCGGCATCGCGCTCGATGGCTTCGGTGGTCGGACGGGGTCGCTGCTGGCCCTTCGCGAACTGCCGTTCACCCAGCTGCGCCTCGATCCGACGTTCGCGGCAACCGACGGTACGAGCGCCCTCGATGACACCGTCGTCGCCTATGCCGTTGGCGTTGGCACGGAGTTCGGGCTCGACGTGGTCGCCACGGGCGTCGAGACGCCAGCCGATGCGGCGCGCGTGCGCGAGCTCGGCGTCGGCTTCGGCGAGGGTGGCCTCTTCGGTGGCCCGCAGCCGCTGGCCGCCACGCTCGCGTTTCCGCGCCCCGAGCGCCTGCTCTGAACGCGCTCGCGCTGCGATAGGGAGGGCGATGCCCCGCCCGTCTACCACCCGCCGCGCCACGACGCCGCGACCGCGCCTACGCTGCGAGCAATGAGCACCGCCTCGAATCCCAAGCGCGCGATCGTGATCGGCTCCGGCTTCGGCGGATTGGCCGCCGCGATGCGCATGCTCGCGGCCGGGCTCGACGTGACCGTCGTGGAGCGGCTGCCCGCGCCAGGTGGTCGCGCCTCCCAGATCAAGGACCAGGGCTACACCTGGGATCTCGGCCCGAGCCTCGTGACGATGCCGTGGTGCTTCGACGAGCTGTTCGCGCTGCTCGACCGCGACTTCCGGCAGGAGGTCGAGCTCGTC
>CAINDT010000443.1 GCA_903847495.1 uncultured Actinomycetes bacterium | reverse complement strand
TTCCTCAACATGCTCGAGCGCGAGCGCCTCGAGTCGAAGAAGATCTCGAAGACGAACGCCGTCACGTCGCAGATCCCGCACGAGATGGGCGCCGACAACGTGCACATCGGCCCGTCGGACCATGTGCCGTGGCTGACCGACCGCAAGTGGGCGTACATCCGCCTCGAGGGTCGCGCGTTCGGTGACGTGCCGCTGACCGCCGAGGTCAAGCTCGAGGTGTGGGACTCCCCCAACTCGGCCGGCATCGTGATCGACGCCGTGCGCCTGATCAAGCTGGCGCTTGACCACGGCATCTCGGGTCCTCTCGAGTGGCCGTCCGCGTACCTGATGAAGTCCCCGCCGGTCCAGCATCGCGACGAGCTGGCCCGCGAGGAGGTCGAGGCGTTCATCAAGAAGTACGGCAAGAAGGGCTCGACCCGCACGGCGGCCGCCAAGAAGCCGGCTGCCCGCACGGCGGCGAAGAAGCCCGCCGCGAAGAAGCCGGCGGCGAAGAAGCCCGCGACTCGCTCGGCAGCTGCTGCTGCCAAGCCGGCGACCCGCGCTGCGGCCAAGCCGGCCGCCAAGAATCCGGCGGCGCGCAAGCCCGCCGCCAAGAAGCGCTAGTCGCCTCTCTCACCTCCCCCCGTACGACGACGGCGGGCGCCCCCAGGCGCCCGCCGTTTTCGTTGTCGGACGGAACGGGTTGGCTCACGCCGCGCGGACATCGCCTCCGCCCGCAGCGCCCGGCGAGGGCGCGGGCGTAGGTGACTCCTGTGCGGCTAGCCGATGCCGTGCGCGAGCTTGATCGTGAAGGCCTCACGCCGGCCGTCGAGCGTTTTGCCGTCGACGTGGTGCAGGCAGAGGATCGTGCCCCGCGGAAGACCCTTGGGATTCTCTGCGTAGTACCAGCCGTCCGGGCACCACTGCTGGTTGGTCGCGAACTGATAGCCGCGGATCAGCTTGACGGCCTCCTTGCAGGTCATGTCCTCGACGGCGAGGTGCACCGCGTCGAACTGCGGGCAGTCGCGCGGCGTGCCGACCGAGTTCGGCAGTGCCTTGACGTCCTTTCGCGATGCGAGGTCGTTGACGTCGTATCCGAGATCCTTGTGGAGCCGCCGCACCTCGGCGAGCGTGTCGGTCGGATCCGAGGCGCGTACCGCGGTGCGTGCGACCCGAGGACAGGCACCGGAGCACGGGGTGAGCGTGATCGTCATCGACGCGTCGTTGCCCCTGGAGTAGCTGATCGAGCACTTCGCCAACGTCGCCGTGCAGGTGTAGTCGTTGGAGCCCCAGTACGGGTTGTTCCAGTAGATCCGGAGGCCGGGGTAGTCGACGCTGCCTTCGGTGCCGGTCATGACGCCGTTGCTCTGCGTGCGGAACGAGTACGTGCCGCCCGGAGCGATCGAGTCGGGCGGCATCGATGCCCACTCACCGCCGTCGAGCGTGGCGGACTGGCAGCCGAACGTCTGGTTGGTGCGGTTGACGATCGTCATCGAGAAGGAGCGCGCGCTCGACGTGCTGCCGACCGGCCGCGTGATCGCGCGCGCGGCAGCGCCGTAGATCGTGCACTGCGTCCACGGCGTGGACTCGCGGATGGCCCGCCAGATCAGCTCGCCCCGGTCTCCGCGGCCGTACCGCGCGTAGATGGCGCTGCGGAAGTCGGTCCAGAGCAGGGCCGCGGCATACGCCGCCCCGCGCGCGGCGCGCTGGAAGTTGTCCATGCCGTCGATCGTGCCGTCCGTCGCGCGCAGCGAGTGGCTGCTGGCACCCGCCGGCACGGAGTTCGCCGGCCAGTTGATGTTGCCGGAGCCCTCATCCTTGTTCAGCCCGTGGCTGTCGGTCTTCGTGCCGAAGATGCCCTTCAACTGGTCATGCGTGATGCGACCGTCGAGGTTGGAGCCGTAGGCGCCGGTGATGTACTCCGACGCGGCGAGGAACGCGTCGATCTGCGCGGCGCTCCGCGGGTAGCGCAGCATGTCTGGGACGGTGCCGATCGGCTGTGCAAGACCTGGCGCGTTGTTGATCGAGGGCGTGGCGGGATTCGCATCGACCCAGTTGCCGTGTGAGAAGGCGTCCTCGACGATGTGGAAGGATCGCCCCACGAGCATCAGGATCTTGCACTTGTCGTTGGTATTGCTGCCCGCCTCGGCCGGCGCTCGGAAGTCGTTCTGCCGCCAGCGCGGGTAGTTCGTCCAGCAGTCCTCGGTGAGATCGGTGGCGTAGCCGCTGACGGCGTACTTGCCGGAGCTCGACGAGACGAGCCCGCCCGCGAGCGACACGGCTTCGTCCATGTACTCGTTCATGCGCAGCGCGCAGTCCTTCAGCCCCTGCGATCGATGGTCCACGCCGAACGGGTACGTCGCGGCGCCGAAGAAGTAGTCGCCGTTGTCGCAATGCGACGCGTCCTGCGATGAGATGGCCTCGGGGATGCTGTCGGGGGCGCCGACGCCGCCGAAGTACCCGGGGCTGCCCGCCAGCATGCGCAGCGAACGCTCGCGGTTGCCGGGATTGCGCTCGTTGCAGTTGAAGAGGTCCTTCACGGCCCCGCTCAGGCACGACGGCGGCAGGGAGTCGAGGCACGTCTGCGACCAGTCGAGGTTGGGGTCGCGCGGTCCGGAGAAGGTGCTGTTGCAGGCGATGCCGAGACGCGTGATGCGCTCATGCTCGGCGTTGCCGAGTCCGAGCGAATCCCACGTCATGAAGGCGCTGGCCGTCGATGCAAGGACACCGGTCATCGCGAGGATCAGCACCACGAGGAGGGTGGTGCGTGCGGCCATGCGAGACGGGTTCAATTTCTGATTCCTTGCTGTCGACGGTCGAGGAGGACGGTCACTGAATATGAAGGCAGGAACATAGCAGCGCGATTCCACGTCGGCGATCCGCGGTGTGCCACGCCACACCCGGTGGCGGGCATCGCTAGGGTAGGAGCGTGCGCATCGCCATCTTCACCTCCACCGCGCTGGATCGCTCGAGCAAGGAGTGCGACGCCGCTCTGTCGCTCGCCGCTGCCGTCTGCGATCACGGTGTCGAGGTGCTGCTGGTCGGCACCGCGCGTAGCGCCGCAGTGCAGACCACCGGTCGCCTGACGATCCGCGCGCTTGAACGCAGCGGCGCCGACGCGCTCGCGCACACCGGGCCGGGGGCACGACAGATCGCCGTCAGCGGGCCCGTCTGGACGTGGGCCGCCGATGCCGCCACGCGCCGCATCATCGGTCAGGGCGATCTCGATCTCGTCGTGCTCGTCGGCGACGAGGAAACGTCGCTGGCGAAGGTCGTGCTCGACGCGGCGCCGAGCACACAGCGCGTCGGGCTCACCGGCACGAAAAAGGCCGCGAAGGAGATCATCGCCATCGCGGGCGACCACGCGCGTCGCCCATCGCCGCTGGCGCTGCCCGCGCCGATCCTCGCCGACTTCCACCTGCACACGTTCCACTCGCACGACTGCAGCACCACGATCGACGACCTCGCCCAGCGCGCGATTGAACTCGGAATCGGTGCGCTGTGCGTCACCGACCACGACTCGGTCGCCGGCGGCTACGCCGCCAAGGCGCACGCCGAGGCCCACGGTGTGCCGGTGCACATCGCCATCTCGAGCGAGATCAAGACGCGCAAGCAGGGTGAGGTGATCGGCATCTACCTCAAGGAAGACGTGCCGCCCGGCATGTCCTTCGCCGACACCGTCGAAGCAATCCGCGCGCAAGGGGCGTTCGTCTACGTGCCCCATCCGTTCGATGCGCACCACGCGATACCGCCGGAGGCCCTGCTCGAGCGCCTCGCCCCGCAACTCGACGCGCTCGAGGTCGCCAACGGCCGCCTCGCCCGCGAGCACTACAACGAGAGCGCGCTGGCCTTCGCACGGCGCCTCGGCCTCCCCGAGGGCGCGGGCTCCGACGAGCACGTCATCGCCGGCCTCTTCACGGCCGGTCTCGAGCTACCCGCCTTCCACGATCCGGCCTCGCTCGCGCTGGCGCTGGGCGATGCGCGTGTCGTACGGAACCCGAAGAACTTCCTCGCGCTGCAGGCACGCAAGTGGTTCCGCACAAGGAGGCGCCCACCGCGCGCCGAATGAGCAGTGACGCGCCGTGGCTGAACCTGACGAGATCAACGAGCGGTACCTGGCCCGAGCCATCAAGGCCATGAACGCGCTGGGCGACGAGCTCGCCGATCGGGTCGATCCCGATGATCCTACGAGCACGCCCGTGCTCGGCTCCGGTCACCCGATGGCCGACATCATGCTGTTGAAGACCTCGGCGCAGCCCGCGGAGATCCAAGAGGGCGTCGCCTTCTTCGGTCGCGCCGGTAGCGCGATCCTCAAGAGCATCACGCGCGTCGGCATCGACCCGACGACGATCTACGGCACCAACTGCGTCAAGTGCCGGCACGACGACCTCGAGGACGGCAAGGGCGCCGCGGCGAAGGTGCTGCTGCGCGAGATCCAGATCACCGAGCCGAAGATCATCGTCTGCATGGGCACGGCGACGGCCGAATTCATCAACCGCATCAGGGTCCCGCTGGCCGAGCAGATCGATCCCGCGTTGATCGGCGAGGTGCAGCAGCTGACGCCGACGATCGAGGCGCTCGTCACGCCGGATATCGACGAGTCGCTCGACGAAGAGTCGTCGAAACGGAAGTTCTGGAAGGCGTTCCAGGAGCTTGGGCGCTGGTACAGCGCCCTGCCGCCTTACTGATCGCGCTTGACGAACCGCGCGACGCACTCGACGTGCGGCGTGTGCGGGAACATGTCGACGGGGCGCACGATTTCGAAGTCGTAACCGCCCTCGGTCATCAGGATCGCGTTACCCGCCAGCGTCGTCGGGTTGCAGGAGACGTAGACGATCGTCTTGGCACCGAGCTCGAGCACGCGCTTGACGGCCTTGGGGGTGAGGCCCGCGCGCGGCGGATCGATCACGACGAGGTCGGGCATCGGTGCGCCGGCCTCGACCAGCGGCTCGATCGCCTTCTGGACGTCGCCGGCGATGAACTCTGCGTTGTCGATGCCGTTGCGCTGAGCGTTCTGCGTGGCCTGCTCGACGGCCTCGGGGACGATCTCGATGCCCACCACGCGACCGGCATCGCGCGCCAGGGCGAGGCCGATCGAGCCGATGCCGCTGTAGAGGTCCCAGACGACCTCGCTGCCCGTCAGGCGCGCCTCCTCGATGGCGATGCCGTAGAGCTTCTCGCACATGTCGGTGTTGGTCTGGAGGAAGCCGTTCCACGGCACGTGCAGGGTCAGCCCGAGAATCTGCTCGCGGTAGAAGTCCTGTCCGTGGATCAGCGTGGTCGGGTGGCCGTACGTGGTCTCGGACTGCCCGCTGTTGCGGGTGTGCATGAGACCGACAAAGCCGGGCACTGACTCGATCAGCTCATCTACGAGGTTGCCGGGGCGCGGCAGGTCGATGTCGGTGGTGACGAGCGCCAGCAGTACCTCGCCGGTGCGCTTGGAGTGGCGGATCACGAGGTTGCGCAGGTCGCCTTCGTGCAGGCGCTGGTCGTACGCCACGAGGTCGGTGGTGCGCGCCCAGCGCTGGATCGCGTCCTTGGCGGCGTTGGCGGCATCGTTGATCAGGAAGCAGCGTTCGATCTCGAGCACCTGGTCC
>CAINDT010000442.1 GCA_903847495.1 uncultured Actinomycetes bacterium | reverse complement strand
GGCCTGCAGACCGGCACGCACGCGCAGGGCGACTCGGCGATCCAGATCGTCCTCGATGCCGTCACCGAGGCGCTCGCCGACGTGGACCGCAAGGACCATCGCCACCGGATCGAGCACTGCGGTATGCCGTCCCCCGAGCAGGTGCATCGCATCGCCGACCTCGGCATCCACCCGATCCCGCAGCCGACGCACGCGTACCTCGTCGGTGACGCACTGCTTGAGGCGCTGGGCGAGAGCGCCAATCGGTACAACCCGTACGGCGAATTCCGCGACGCCGGCGTCCCGATCGTGCTCTCGTCGGACACGCCGGTGTCCGGCCCCGATCCGATCGAGGCGATCTGGGCGGCCGCCACACGCCAGACCCGCTACGGCTCCACGCTCGGCACGCCCGAGCAGCGGATCTCGGTCGAGCAGGGCCTGCGCGGCTACACCATCAACGGCGCCGCGGCCACGAAACGTGACCACGTCGTCGGCTCGCTCGAGCCGGGCAAGCTGGCTGACTTCGCGATCCTGACGGGCGACCCCCTCGGCGTCGCGATCGACGACCTGCGCTCGATCCGCGTCGAAGACACCTGGGTCGACGGCGCACCGGTCGACTTCAGCCGCCTGTAGTCGGCAGCGGCACCACGGGAAATCCCGCAGCGATCGGCGGCGGGGCACGGAACCCTAGGACGTCACGTCGATGACGCTTGCGTTCCCCCGCAATCGAGGAGCCGATGATGTCCCCGCAGACGTCCCCCCAGCCCATCTCCCCGCCGACCCGCCGCTTCGCGGTCGGGTTCGTGATCGGCCTGTGCATCGTGGCGGCCGTGCTCTGGCTCGCGACCGCCTGACGCGTCTCCGTCACCGTGTGACCGGCGCCACTTGACGCATCGCGGTTCCCCGCCACAATGACGTGGCGGCAGCATCTGCCGTGTCGTTGAGCGGGGGGCGCATGCGGATTGCAGTTCTAGACGATGAGCCGTTCTTCCGGCACCTGCTCGCCCGCTCGCTGGTCGGCTCGGCGGACATCCAGCAGGTCGATGAGTACGGCACGGCTGCCGAGCTGATCGCGGCACTGCCGACGACACAGCCGGATGCGGCCATCCTCGATCTCGTGCTCGCCGAAGGGCAGCCACTCAATAGTCCAGATGGAGGACTGGCGGCAGGCATGAGGGTGCGCGAGTTGGTGCCGGGCTGCGGGATCGTGATCCTGTCGAACCACGCCAGCGCCGAGGTGCTTGCGCGGCTGCCGGAGGAGCAACTGGGGGGCTGGGCCTATCTGCTGAAGCGCCGTACGGATGACATCGCCGACGTCGTCCGCGCGCTCTACGTCACGCGCGCGGGCGAGACGATGATCGATCCCGCGATCATCGAGGAGGCCAGTCGCGAGACGTCCCGCCATGCTCAGCTGTCCGCGCACCAGTTGCGCGTACTGGAGTTGCTCGCGGGCGGCGCGAGCAACGCCACGATCGCAGACGAGTGCGGCACCACCACGAAGTCGATCGAGCACGCCATCACGGGCATCCTCAGTGCCCTGGAGATCGATGCCCGCGACCAGACCACGAACGCGCGCGTGCTGGCCGCCACCGCCTACATCCGCCTGATCGGCGCAGCTGCGTGAAGCACCGACGCGTGCTCGCCGGTGCGCGTGCCGCACTCAGCCGACTGCCGGGACGTCATGGCTTTGGCCTGATCCCCTGGATCGTGCCGTTGCTCTTCGGGCTGGCGGGAGCACCCGTCTCGACGGAAGGACCCGACGAGGCGGGTTGGATCCTCGCCATCAGCATCGCGCACGTCGCCGCCTGGATCGCACAGGGCATCGTGCTGCTGATGATCCGGCGGCGCGCGCTTCGCCTCGCGCCGACGCCGCTTGGCGGACTCATCGCGATCGCCCTGTTCGCCGTGATCGGTGCGGCCGGCGGGATCGTCCAGGCCGCGGTGCTCAGTCGCACGGAGCTGGCCGACCCGCCGCAATTCATCGCGCCCGCCACACTGGTGCTCTTCTCGATTCTGACCTGGGTCTGCACGGCCAGCATCGTTGCGTTCGCGTTCTCCTGGCGGGATCAGCTAGCCGACTCGCTGCGCGCATCAGAGCTGCACGCAGCCAGAACGCGCGACGCCCTCGCCCGCTCGACGGCACTGGAAGCGCAGCGCCGAGCCGTCGTTGCGCGCCTCCTTCGCCAACGCACGATCCCCGCACTGGCGACGATCGATGCCGCCGTACGGGCCGCCTCAGGCACCGCGGCCGCACAGCAGGCAGCCGACGCGATCGAGCGTCTTGCGCGCGACGACATCCGCAGCGCCTCCCACCTGCTGCATCCCGTCACTGCAGCACGCTCCGTGCCGTCGGCACTGGCGCTAGCCTCCCGCCTGTGCGGCCTTCCCGCCACCGGCAGCGGGCTCGAGGCCGAAGCGCCGATCTCGCCGGACGTCGGCGACCGCGTGACGCTGACGGTGGTGGACCTGCTGCTCGATGATGAACCGGGTCGTCCGTGCCCGCCGCTGCAGGCCGCCCTCAGTGCCGATCACCGAACCGTCAGCGTCACGCTCGACCCCGAGCGCACTGTCCACATCCCGCTTGAGGTCGATGCCGATACCGCAGTTGCCTTCACACCGGCCCCGCGCTGGTACCAGATCGCGCCGGCCCCCTTCGGCATGCCCTGGGTCGCAATCGCGCTGCTGAATGCCTTCAGCGTGCTCGCGGCAACGCTCGCGGCGGGCTCGGGGCTCTGGCTCGCAGCGTTCGCAGACATGGCGGTGATCACCGTCGGCACGGCAGCGCTCGACCGGCTCCTCCGCGCGCACGCTGTCCAGCGGCTCTCGGCCCGCCGGCAATGG
>CAINDT010000441.1 GCA_903847495.1 uncultured Actinomycetes bacterium | reverse complement strand
CGCTCGAGCTGCGCGGCGGTGATCGCCTCGGCCTCGGCCTCCGCCGCATCGCCGACGGCCTTGATGCCCGCATAGGTGCGCTGCACCGCCGCGTCCTCGGCGAGGCCCTCCGTGAGCAGCGCCACGACGTCGCGCTCCACGCCGTCGATCCAGGCCCCGACGGACGCGTCGGCGGCCAGGCGATTGGCGAAGGCGAGGTCGCCTCGGGAGCGCACGCCGATCCGCTGCGCGACCGCCGCCTCAACACCCGTGGCAGTGAGGCGTTCCGCGATCGCACCAGCAGCCAACGGCGGGAACGCGATCGGCTGGCAACGCGAGCGCACGGTAGGCAGCACGCGCTGGACGTCGTCGGCGATCAGGATCAACACGACGTCGCCCGGCGGTTCCTCGAGCGTCTTGAGAAACGCGTTCGCTGCATCGCGGTTGAGACGATCGGCTTCGTCGACGATACCGACGCGGCGCACGGCCTCCTGCGGGCGGTAGCGCAGCGCACCCGACAGCTCGTGCACCTGGTCGACGAGCAGCGACTCGCCCTCCGGCTCGATCATCGCCAGGTCGGGGTGACTCCCGGGAACGATGCGGCGCGCGTCGCAGCCGAGCAGCTCGGCTGCGAAGGCCCGCGCGGCATCGCGCTTGCCGGTGCCCGCCGGGCCGTGCAGCAGGTAGGCGTGTGCCGGCTCCTTCAGCCCCGCGTTGAGCAGGACCTCGGCGCGCGGCTGGCCGGGCAGCGAAAGCGTCATGGACGCAGCCCCTCGAGCGCTGCCCAGATGCGCTCGGCGACGTCGTCCTCCGTGCCGACCGCGTCAATCAGGCGGATGCGGTCGGGCTCGAGGCCCGCGAGCTCGAGGAAGCCGTCAGCGACACGCGCGTGGAAATCGGCGCCCGCGGCCTCCATGCGGTCGGGCTCGTCATCGCGGCGATCAACGCCGTGCATGACGAGCGTCCGGGCCGGCAGCACGCCGCCGGTCGCGAACAGCGAGATCTCGCGGATGGGTGCGACGCCGAGCCCGCGCGCGATGCCCTGATAGACCAGCGAGCTATCGATGAAGCGGTCGCACACCACCCACGCCCCGCGGTCGAGCGCCGGGGCGATCACCTCTTGCGTGATCTCCGCACGCGCCGCGGCGAACAGCAGCGCTTCGGCGCGGTCGCCCATCGACACCTGAGGATCCAGCAGCACGGCACGGACGCGCTCGCCCAGCTCGGTGCCCCCCGGCTCGCGGCACTGCACGACCTCAAGGCCGGTAGCGCGCAGCCGCTCGGCCAACAGGGCTGCCTGGGTGGTCTTGCCGACCCCGTCGGGGCCCTCGAGGCTCACGAACATGTAACAAGAGTAGTCCGCAGGGCCGTTTCCGGCGCTTGTCGGCAGGAACGTCGCCGGGGGCGGAGAAGGCACCTCCCGTTATGGCTGCTGCAGAGAATCCCTTCCTCCTCGATACCGGTGCGTGGGTCGCCGTCCGCCGACGGCGCTTCGCCGAGCGCTTCGCCCTATGGGGCGTGCTCGCCGGCGGGCTGATCCTCGCGGCCATCGTCGTCTGGCTCGGGTTCTCGCTCGTCGGCAAGCTCACAGACGGTGCCTCGCCGGCTGCCGAGGCGAAGGTCGAGGTCGCTGTCCCCGCTCCGCCCGTCACCGAAGTGCCGCTGGTCGTATGGAACGGCGTTGGTGCGGACGGCACCGCTGCCGAGGCCGCTCGCCAGCTGATGCTCAAGAAGTATCCGATCGTCAGCGTCGGCGATGCCCCCGACCACAGCTACATGCGCACGTACGTCATGTACAAGGGCAGCGACCCGGCCGGCAAGTCGGCAGCGAACGACCTGATCAAGCGGCTGCACCTCGACAACGCCGTCGCGCAGCCGATGGATGGGCTGCGCAAGGACCAGCTGAGCGGTGCGCGCCTCGTCGTGATCGTCGCGGATCCGCTCACCAACCACTGACCACCTTCGGCGCTTCGGCACGTACCATCAAGAGGTGCGTCCGCTTCCCCGCCTGAGCTCCACCGCCGCCGTGCTGCTGGCGGCGCCCGCGGTGCTCCTCGCCGTCTGGGGCGTGCTGTTCGGCGCCGGTGGCATCGCGCCGGGCGCAACCGAGCTGATCGCAGCCGGCACCGTCCTGCCCGCCGGCGTCGTGCTCGGGCTGATGGCCTGGGGACGCTGGCCCTTCACCCTCCCCAGCCCCGCCGTGCTGCTCGCGGCCGGGGGCCTCGCGCTGTTCACGATCGTCGCGGCGCTCTCCGGTCTCTGGTCGCTGTCGGCGGCGCAGTCCGAATCCACGGCGATCCTCGCCTCGGGCTACCTCGGCGCTCTCATCCTCGGGCTGCTGCTGGGCCCCGCGCTGCCCCGCCCCGGCGTCACGTTCGCCACCGGCCTGACAGCCCTGGCCACTGTGGCGAGCACGTGGGCGCTGATCGCCCGCTCGTTCGCCGCCACGACCGGCGTGCAACTGAGCCCGCGTCTGTCGGGCACGCTGACGCTGCCCAACGCGCTGGCCGTGCTTGCCCTCGCCGGCGTGTTCGGCGGGCTCGCGCTCGCCGCGCACCGTGATGTGCGCCTGCGGGCGCTCGGTGGCGCTGTGGCTGCGGTCAACGCCCTCGCGCTGGTGCTCACCTCTTCCCGCTCGGGCCTCGGTCTGACGGTGATCGGCATCGTCGTCCTGCTGCTGCTCCTGCCGACGCCGCCCCGCATGCGCCTCGCCGGGCTGATCGCCATCCTCCCGGCCATCGCGCTGGGCTTCCGCGCGGCCCGCTGGACGGCCTTCACCGCGCCGGAGCAGAGCGTCCAACCCGCGGGCTGGCAACTGATCATCACCACCGCCGTGGCCGTGGTGCTCGGCGCCGCCATCGCCGCGGTCTTCCACCGCGTGATGCCGGGTAACGACCCCGCCGGCACGCCGCGCCGCGCGACCCGCCGCACGCTCTTGATCGCCATCGGCGGCGTGGTCCTGCTGGGCGTTGCGGTGATCGTCCGCGCCGGCGGCATCGGCGGGACGATCGATGCGATCCGCGCCGGCTTCACCAGCCCGGTCGGCCAGGCCGGTGTACGCGTCGGCATCGGCTCCAACTACCGCGACCACTGGTGGGCGACGGCATGGGACGGCTTCACCGACAAGCCCTGGCACGGCTGGGGGGCGGGCACCTTCCGTCTCCTCGAGCAGATCACCCAGAACCCCACGCAGGTGACCGATTCGGCACACAACACGATCCTCGAGGTGCTCGCTGGCGTCGGCCTTGTCGGCGGCATTCCGTTCATCGTCGGCGGTATCGCGCTGGTGGCGATGGCCGTCGCGGGCATTCGCCGACCGCGGCCGGGCGATGCGATCGGCGCCGCCGTGATCGCGG
>CAINDT010000440.1 GCA_903847495.1 uncultured Actinomycetes bacterium | reverse complement strand
CAATGCGGGCACGGCGTGGGTGCGTGTGGTGTTCCCAGCCGACGGCGCGGGCGAGCCCGACGCGGTCGTGGCAGTCCGGCTGATCGCTTTGGGTCTGCTGGTGCTGTGCGCCGTCGGTCTTCTGACCTTCCGCATTCCGCTGCTGGCAATCCTCGCGGTCGCCGGCGCGGTCGTCCTCGCCACGCTCTTCGTTGCTCCCGAACGCATCGTCGTGCAGGGGCTCGCGCTCTGTCTGCTGGGCGTGGTCGTGCTGTGCGCCATGCCGGGTGGTGAGGAGCGCAGGGGAGCCAGGACACGTGTCGCGGTGCTCGCCGGTGGTGGGCTGGTGGCCCTCGCGGTGGCGCTCGCCGCGGTGCCCGGCGTCGCACCGGGTGGCGCTCTCGATTGGCAGCGCTGGACCTTCGACGAGCCACAGCCGGTCAACGTCGGGTTCGTCTGGGATCAGCAGCTGACGGCGCTCGACTTCGGCAAGGACGAGACGCCGGTGTTGGAGGTCGACGATCCGGATGTGGACTATCTGCGGGTCGGCGTGCTCGAGCGCTTCGACGGGTTCCGCTGGCAGGCGGCGCAGCAAGTGGTCTCGACGGCGCGCAGCACGACGGTGGACCTGCCGGGCGATCTGCTCGCGCCGGCACTGCGCGCGGACCGTGCCCCGGTCCGCACCGCAGAGATTCGCAACCTCGCCACGCTCACCCGTGATCTGCCGCTGCCCGCCGGCACCGTGGCCATCGGCGGGCTGGCAAGCGCCGTGCGTCCGGTCACGTTCGCCAGCGGTGGCAGCGTCGTGCTCGCCAGCGACCTGCCACTCGGGGCCACGTACAGCGTCACGCTGGCCGATCGGGCGCTGACGCCGTCGGTGCTCGATGCCGACGTGCTGGGCGCGCCCACCGACCCGCGCCAGGCGGTGCTGCAGGAGCTCGCCGGTCTGATGCTCACCGGCCGGCGGGTGGACCCGGATGGTCCCGGTCCCTGGAACGCCGACCGCAGAGACGCGCAGGTCGACCGACCCGTCTCTCCGACGCAGCCTGGGAACGATGCCTCCGTCGCGACCACGCTTTCGAAGCCCGACCCAGCCGATGTCACCCTCGACGGGGCGGCGTACCCGGCCTTCGGCGAGCCGGGGCGCGAAGCCGAGGTGCAGCGCGTCTTCCAGCGCCAGTTGAACGGCGATCCGGGCATCATCTCGCCGATCGACGGATGGCGCGACCCGTACCGCGTCGCGCGGGAGCTGACGGCGGATGCCAAGACGCCGTATCAGGCCGCGGTGATCCTGGAGAACTGGTTCCAGACGGAGTTCGCGTACGACGAGACCGCGTCGTACGGCGGCGTCAGCGTGTTGGGCCCGCTGCCCGTGTTCCTCCAGTCGGAACGCCGCGCCGCCCACTGCCAGTACTTCGCCGGCTCGATGGCCGTGCTCCTGCGCATGCTCGGCATCCCGGCGCGCGTGGCCTTCGGCTTCGCCCAGGGGCGGCTGGATGGCGGCAAGCGCGTCGTGACCAATCGTGATGCCCACGCGTGGGTCGAGGTGCGCTTCCCGTACGCCGGCTGGGTGTCCTTCGAGCCGACGCCGTCGCGTCGTCTCGCCTCCGCCACCTCGAGCACGTCGTCGGCGTTCAGCACGAGTGACATCGCCCAGCCCGGCGGCTCGCTGGCGGGCCTAGCGGGCGACGAGGAGCTGCCAAACGGCGCGGGACCGAATCGCGGCGCCACCGGCTCATCGGCCGCGGCACTGGCGCTCGTCGATGATGCACCGGCTGCTTCGCCCTGGCCTCGGCGCCTGCTCCTGCTCGTCGGTGCCGTGCT
>CAINDT010000439.1 GCA_903847495.1 uncultured Actinomycetes bacterium | reverse complement strand
TCCCGCTTAGGGGTTGAACGCGAGCACGATGAACGCGCCAAAGATGGCGAGATGTGCGACGCCCTGGAGCAGAATGGCGCGCCCCTGCACGATGGTGAGCGTGGAGACCGCCACGGTGAGCGCGAGCAGCACGATCGCGGCATTCGGCAGTCCGAGCGCGAGGCTGTAGTCGAAGGCGAGCGCGACAATCGCGATCACGGGGATCGTCAGGCCGATACTTGCCATTACGGATCCATAGGCGAGATTGAGGCTCTTCTGAACGTCGCCGCGCCTAGACGCGCGCAGCGCTGCGATCGCCTCAGGCAGCAGAACGAGGAGGGCGATGCTGACCGCCACCACCGACGACGGGAGTCCCGCGTCGTTGACGGCACTCTCGATCAGCGGCGTTGTGAGCTCGGCGAGACCAACCACGGCGACCAGCGAGACGGCGAGCAGGATCAAGCTGATCCTCGCCGCACGTCGGGTCGGACGCTCGTCCGCCGGCTCGGCAGCCGCCGGGGCGGCGACAGCTTCCTCCAGAAAGAGGTCGCGGTGCCGGATCGTCTGGGCACTGACAAAGGCGACGTAGATCGTGAGCGAGGCGACGGCCGCGAAGATGAGCTGCGCGGCCGAGAAGTACGGTCCCTTCGTGGTCAGCGTGTAGTTCGGCAGCACGAGGCAGAGGGTGGCGAGCACTGCAATAGCGGCCACTGCGCCACCGATGCCCTCGGGATTGAAGCGTGCGATCCGGCCACGGAACGTACTGAGTACCAGTGCTCCGCCGACGATGCCGTTGCAGGCGATCATCGCCGCCGAGAAGACCGTGTCGCGGGCGAGCCCCGCAGTAGTGTCGGGGTGGGACGCCATCAGCACGACGATCATGCCCACCTCGATGATCGTTACGGCGACCGCGAGGACGAGCGAGCCGAGCGGTTCACCGACGCGATGGGCAACGACCTCGGCGTGGTGCACGGCCTCCAGCACCGCAAGGGCGAGCACGACACCGAGAGCGAGGAGCACGGCATCCGAGGGGTGCGTGGCGAGCCCACCGACGAACAGGAGGAGGGCCACAATCGGAATCGCCACATGGGAGGTGCGCAGGGAACTCAGGCGAATGCTCACCGAGGCATTGTCGCGGTTCTCCCGAACCGTTGGGTCACGCTTGGTCAGGAACGCTTGAAGAACGCATCCACGGCAGCACGCGACTCGGGGTGCGCGAATGTCTCGTACTCGGCGATCAGCTCCGCGGCAACCGCCTCGTCGTACGTGGAGGACGCTCCGGCCTGCAGCAGCTCCAAGGTTCGCCTGACTCCCAGGCCCGGATGCGCCGCGATCTCGGCTGCGAGCGCGAGGGCGCGCTCGCGGAGCTCGGTGGCCGGCACGGCCTCCTCGGCGAGGCCGATCGCCACGGCATCGGTTCCGGTCAGCGTGGGGCCTGCCAAGAGCAGCCAGCGCGCACGGCCGAGGCCAACGAGCCGCGGCAGGATCCACGTCAGGCCGCTCGTGGGACTCAGGCCGATGTCCAGGTCCCCGACCCGCAGCTTGGCGTCGTCAGCCACGATCCTCAGGTCCGCGAGGCACATCAGCTCGTATCCGCCGGCGATCGCGTGGCCGTGGACGGCGGCGATCAGCGGCTTGCCCAGAGCGCGGATGGCATCGCCGAGCAGGCGGTAGCGCTCGACATAGTCTGCGAAGGCGGCATCGTCGAAGTCGCGCAGCTCGGATAGGTCGGCACCCGCGCAGAACGACGGGCCGGCGCCGGCCAGCACGATGGCGCGACAAGTTTCCTCATGCCGCAGCTCCTCGAGCACGCCGAGCAGGGTGTCGAGCGCCTGCGTGGACAACGCGTTGCGCACCTCGGGGCGGTTCAGCTCCAAGAGCGCCACGGGGCCGTGGGTCGTGTGGTTGAGGGTCATTCCGGGACCTCCCCGAGGTACGTGCGATAGAGGCGCTTCGACTTGCGCTCGGCGCGGGGCAGCGACTCGGCCGGCACGAGCTCGATGGATGGCGTGAAGTTGAGGCGCTGCTGGATGGCGTCGGTCACGCGCACAACGAGGTCGTCGGCGTCGTCGTCGCCGCGCTCCACCAGGACACGGGGCGCGTAGTCGATCGGCGGCTCCTGGTCGAGGATGATGCGGAACTCACCCGTGACAGCTGGACGCATGCCGTAGAGGATGTCCTGCACGCCGAGCGGGAAGACGTTTACCCCGCGGACGATGAACATGTCGTCGGAGCGCCCGATCATCGAGAAGCGCAGGCCGGTTCGGCCGCAGGCGCAGGGCGCACCGTGGATGCGCACGAGGTCGTGGGAGCGGTAGCGCACGAGGAAGCTCGCCTCGCGGCCGAGGTTGGTGAAGACGAGTTCGCCTTCCGCGCCGTCCTCGGGGGCGATGACCGCGCCGGAGGCCGGATCGATCAGCTCCGTGGCGAAGTGGCCGCGCGTTACGAGATGTAGGCCTGTGCGGTGCTCGCACTCCGCGGCCATGACGCCCGTCTCGGACAGCCCGTAGACGTCCTGCGCCGTGCAGCCCCACGTCTCCTCGATCAGATCGCGAAAGCCGGGGACCTGCAGCCCGCCCTCGCCACTGAAGATGCCCTTGGTCATGCGCAGCGCGCGTGGATCCATGCCGTGCTCGCGCGCCACCTGCGCGAGGCGCAGCGCGTACGCCGGGGTGGAGTAGAGCAGCCATGGCGTCGCCATCGCCTCCACCAGCTCGAGGAGCCGCAACGAGTTGCCGACGCCGTAGGGCAGGACGCAGAGGCCAGCGCGTTCGAAGCCCATGTGGTCGGTTACGCCGCCCACGTACATGGAGTAGTTCATGCACTCCAACACGATGTCGCCGGGTCGTCCGCCGGCGCACCAGGTCGCACGAGCTGCGACGTCATCGAGCCAGTCGAGGTCGGACTTCGTGAAGCCCATGCGCATCGGCACGCCCGTCGTGCCTCCTGTGCACTGGATCCGCGCGATCTGCTCGAGCGGCGCGCCTTGCGTGCCACCGAACGGCGGCGCCGCATCCTGGGAACGGCGCAGCTCATCTTTCTCGGTGAACGGAAGGTGCGCAAGGTCGTCCAGCGTGCGAATCGTGGAGGCATCCACCCCTGCCGTCTGCCACAGCTCGCGATAGAACGGGCTGGTCTGCGCCACGTATGCCAGTTGAGCGGGGAGCCGTGCGGCGACCAAGGCCGCCTCGTCGGCTGGCTCGGCGCACTCGACCTCGGCATCCCACATGGCGCTGCTCACGCCGTGACGGTACCAGCGACAGGCGCTGCTGTCTTAGGCGCGTACGGGCAAGGCGCCAATCGCGCCCGACTCGCTCATGGCTGCGATCTCGGCCGGCGAGTAGCCCAGCTCGACGAGTACGTCCTCGGTGCAGGCACCTTGGGCAAGGCCGGCGTGCCGCACCGCGCCCGGCGTGCGCGACAGGCGCGGGGTGATAGCCGGCTGCAGGAGCTCACCATCGCCATGGGGATTGTCGACGAGGGCAAGCGAACCACGCTCGACGACGTGCTCGTCTTTGATCAACTGCTCGGCGCTGTAGACCGGACCGGCGGCAGCGCCGGCCTCGTTGAGGATCCGGACGGCTTCCGTCCACGTGTGCTGCTGTGTCCAGATCGTGATCAGCGCATCGAGCGCATCAACGTTCTCGAGGCGATCGGCATTCGTTGCGAAGCGTGGGTCGTTGACCACCTCGTCACCACCGATGACCTGCATGATCCGCTTGGCGACGGAGTCGGCCGACCCCGACATGCAGATCCATCCGTCGGCGCACTGATAGACATTGCGCGGAGCAGAGAATGACAGGCGCGAGCCGATGCGCTCGTCGGAGACGCCGGACCGATGCGTGATGGCGGCGCCCGGACCGACCACGTCGAGCATCGATTCCAGCAGCGTGGCGTCGATGATCTGCCCCTCGCCGGTGAGGTCGCGATGTCGAATCGCTGCCAAGACGGCGAAGGCAGACAGCGCACCCGTGACCTCATCGGCGAGTGCGATAGGCGGCAGGGTGGGAGGACCATCCGCCTGTCCCGTCGTGTAGGCGAGCGTGGACATCGCTTCGGCGATCGTTCCGAAGCCCGCACGTGACGCGTACGGACCGTCTTGGCCAAAGCCCGTGACGCGCAACACCACGAGCCCGGGGTTCTCGCGCAGCAGCACGGTCTCCGGGTCCAAGCCAAGCCGTTCGAGCGTGCCGGGACGGAAATTCTCGACGATGACATCGGCGGTGCGCACGAGGCGCAGGAGCACGTCCTTCCCGGCCTCCTGCTTAAGGTCGAGCTCGATCGGACGCTTGTTGCGACTCATGTGACGCCAGTAGTACCCATCGGCGCCGTCGCGTTCGCCCAGCTTGCGCGCACCGTCTCCTTCGCCGACTCGTTCCACCTTGATGACCTCGGCGCCGAAGTCGGCGAGGCGGCGTGCTGCACTCGGACCTGCGAAGACGGTCGCGATATCGATCACGCGCAATCCCTGCAGCGGGCCTTGGTGCAGCTCAGCGGTCATGGCTAGTGCGCTCCATTCGGAAGAAC
>CAINDT010000438.1 GCA_903847495.1 uncultured Actinomycetes bacterium | reverse complement strand
TTTCGGGGTCGAGCTCGGCGGCGTGCAGACGAACTTTCGTATGCCCGACGTCGTGTCCGTCGCGCTCGGTGGTGGCACGCTCATCCATCCCGATGGCGCGCTGGGGCCAGAGAGCGTGGGGTACCGCATCACCGAGCAGGCGCGCATTTTCGGCGGCGATGTGCAGACGCTGTCCGATCTCGCCGTGGCAGACGGGCGCGCGTCCATGGGTGATCCCACGCTGGCGGGTGGTACGCGACCTGACGTCCTGGCTGCGGCCGATGCACTGGTCGCCGACGCCGTCGATCGTATGAAGCTCGTTGCGGGCGACACCCCGCTGATCGCCGTCGGTGGTGGCAGCGCCGTGCTGTCCGACCGCATCCCCGGGTGCGCAGAGGTCGTGCGTCCCGCCAACTACGACGTCGCGAACGCGATTGGCGCGGCGGTCGGACTCGTCAGCGGCGACGCCGAACACGTGCTGGATCTCGGTGCTGATCGTGCAGCGGGGATCGAGTCCGTCCGCCAGGACGCCGCCGAGCGCGCACGGCGTGCCGGCGCCGATCCGGCGGGCCTCGAGGTGATCCGCGTCGATGAGGTGCCGCTTGCCTATACCGATCCACCAATGTCGCGCGTGCGCGTCAAGGTCGCCGGTCCGCCACGAGCTGCGACCGCCGGGGAACAGCGCTGATGCTGATCGACGTCCAGGGCATTCCGATCGAGCTGCACCAGGTAGGCGAGGGCCGTCCGCTACTGGCCGTGCATGGCTGGTCGGCCGACCATCGCTACCTGCGCGCAGATCTCGAGCCGGTCTTCGCGCAGCACGCGGGCTGGCAGCGGACGTACTTCGACCTGCCCGGTCACGGTGCGACACCCGCGCCCACATGGCTCGGCACGCAGGCGCAGATGCTGGAGATCGTCACTGCCGTTGCCGAGGCAGCGTTCGGGACCGAGCCGTTTGCCGTGGCCGGCAACTCCTACGGCGGGTATCTCGCCCTTGGGCTTGCGCGCACAATGCCCGAACGGCTCCTGGGCGCGGCGTTGCTCGTACCCGACCTGCCCGACGACGCCAACGAGCGCGATGCGCCGTCGCCCATCACGCTGGAGGAGGATCGGGCGATCTTCGCCGATCTCGCCGACGACGAGCAATGGATTCCTGAGGGACTTGTCGTGCACGAGCAGCGCATGCTCGACGAGATCCGGGCGCACGACATGCCCGGGTACCGGGTGTGCGATCGCGTATTCCTCGACCGGCTGAATGCGAACTACGTGCATACGGGTGCTGCAGCCGACCCCGGCGCGCCATTCACGCGGCCGAGCCTCGTCGTGACCGGGCGGCAGGATGCGACCGTCGGCTGGCGTCGCCAGCAGGAGTTGATCCCTGAATTCCCGCGCGCCACATTCGCCACCTTGGATCTCGCCGGGCACCACATCGGGCGTATCGAGCGGCCCGCGCTCTTCAATTCGCTGCTGGCAGATTGGCTCGACCGCGTCGAGCGCTCGTCTGTCTAACGCCTCAGCCGGTGCGGCCGATCGTGTCCCACGGGAGCTTCGACACGTAGACGAGGTACGGCGGTGTGATGCCGGCCCAGCCGCCCTTGTACGCGCGGATGAACTCCGACTGCGCGACGAAGATGTAGGGGTGATCCCGATAGAGGATCTGCTGCATCTCGTGGACGATCGCGACGCGCTTGGTCGGGTCCGTCTCCGCCGCCTGCTGCGCGTAGAGGGCGTCGTACTCGGGATTGCAGTAGCCGGTATCCGACCAATTGCCGTACTGGTCGCACATCACGGTCATGAGCATGAAGTCCGGGTCGATGTAGCCGAGCCACGACCACATGTGGATGTCGAAGTCGAGGTACTTGCCGTCGGGCGCCATCATCGCGTCCCACGCGGCCGAGCCGTCCATCGGCTTGCCGGTGGTCTCGAT
>CAINDT010000437.1 GCA_903847495.1 uncultured Actinomycetes bacterium | reverse complement strand
CTCGAGACGACGGGCGTCGGCACCTGTCAGGTCAGCGCCACGATCGCAACCGACGCCAACTACCTGCAGCAGACGTCCAGCCAGCTCGCGATCACCGTCAATCCCGCCACGCTCACCGTCACGCCGGTCAACGCGCAGCGCCGCCGCGGCCTCGCCGATCCGCCGCTCACGCGCCTGATCACGGGCTTCGTCCGCGGTGACACCGAGAGCGTGCTCACCGCACCCGTCAGCCTCGCCCGCGACCCAGGTGAGACACCGGGCACCTACGCCATCCGCGGCTCGGGCGCGACCGCCGCGAACTACGTCTTCTCGTACGCCACGGGGACCTTCACCATCGTGGAGAAGGACTTCGCGACGATCACGTGGGCCACGCCGACGGCGATCACGTACGGCACGCTGCTGTCGGCGACGGAGCTGAATCCGAGCGCCGCGTTCGCCGGCGCCGACGTCCCCGGCACGTACGCCTACGCGGTCGGAAGCGGCGGTGTCGCGGCCGGCACGCTACTGCCCGCCGGCCAGCACGTGGTGACCGCGACGTTCACGCCGACCGATGCGGACAACTTCCAGAGCGGGCTCACCCAGCAGGTCGTCGTGACGGTGCAGCGTCGACAGCTGACGGTCACCGGCGTGACGGCCGCCGATCGCGCGTTCGACGAAACCACGTCCGCGCAGCTGACAACAACTGGGGCGATGCTCGTCGGCGTCGTCGGCGTCGACGACGTCCGGCTTGAGACCGCGAACGCGGTTGGTGCATTCACCGATCCGAACGTCGAGGAGGGCAAGGTCGTCTCCGTCGCCGGCATGACGCTGGCCGGCACCGATGTCGACAACTACGTCTTGGCGCAGCCGACGACCACCGCGCGGATCCGCGGCGTAGCCCCGAATCGCCCGACGGACGTGACGGCGACGGCGACCGACCGTGCAGCGAAGGTCGAGTGGACCGCACCGGTCTTCACCGGGGGAGGGCGCGTGCTCGCCTATACCGTCACGGCCTCACCGGGTGGTCAGACCTGCGCCTGGACGAGCGGCCCGCTCTCCTGCACCGTCACGGGGCTCACCAATTCGACTGCGTATACCTTCAGCGTCGTCGCCACCAACGCGTATGGCGATAGCCCGGCCTCGAGTGCCTCCGGCTCGGTGACGCCCGCTGCGCCGATGGCGGCCTCGGTCGAATCGGTGCTCGACGCGGGACTCGACGTCGAGCCCGACGGCACGATCCGTGTCGATCTCGGCTGTGACGGCACCTCCGAGGCCTGCATGGTGAAGGTGACCATGATGGTCGATGGCGAGATCATCTCGACGGGTACGAGCACGTCGGATCGCGCCACGCAGGACGCGATCATCCTGACCCTCTCGCCGGAGCTCCAGCGCGAACTCGCCCGCCGCGGCACGCTCACCGTCAAGGTCACGATCGAGGTCTCGATCGGCGGATTCAAGGTGAAGCTCTCCTCAATGGTTACCCTCGAGGCGCCGCCGGCGCAGATCATGCGCAACCTGGATCTGAAGCCGACGGCTGACGGCGGAGCGGATCTCGGCGCCAACTGCTTCGGCACAACGGTGCAGCGGTGCTCCGGCGAGATCGCGCTGTACGCCGAGCCGGCGGTCCTCAGCGCCGTCTCGACGCGCGCACAGAAGCGCGTACTGATCGGCGGTGGCGATTTCGGCGGGGCGGCGGGCGAGTCCGTCGACGGTGGCGCGAAGCTCTCGGAGTCCGGCCTCGCCTATCTCCGCCAGCACGGATCGATGCGCGTCATCCCTGTGCTCACGTTCAAGGGCGGCACGCGTTTCAACGAGAAGCTGCCGAAGGGCTTCTCGTTGACGATGTTGAGCGCCCGCGACTGGCTTCAGCGTGCGATCCGCACGTTGTCCGTCGGCGGCCGTCCGCGCCTCGACCTCAACTTG
>CAINDT010000436.1 GCA_903847495.1 uncultured Actinomycetes bacterium | reverse complement strand
GAGCGTGATGCGCATGGATCCTCCGGTCGGAATGACGGCAAGCATACCCGGCTCTCCGGGAAATCCAACGTTCGAGGCAGTATTCTCCCGGCATGAGCACCGCCGCCTACGCCCCCGCCAACGTCGTCCGCGATCTCCAGGAGCTGAACGCCCTGACCGGCGGGCCTGACGGCGCCCGCCGTCTGGCCTGGACGGAGGACTGGGTCAAGGCCCGTGACTTCCTACGGGCCAAGCTCGACGAGATTCCCGGGGTGACGTACGAGATGGACGAGTGCGGCAACATCTGGGCGACGCTGCCCGGTGCGCGGCCCGAGGCCGTGACCGTCGGCAGTCATGTCGATGCCGTGCCGCGCGGCGGCTGGCTCGATGGCGTGCTCGGCGTAATGGCGGGCCTCGAGGTGCTGCGCTCCGCCGCCGCCGCGGGCACGCCGCCCTGCACGATCAAGCTCGTCGACTGGGCCGACGAGGAGGGCGCGCGCTTCGGTCGCAGCCTGCTCGGCTCGTCGGCCTTCGCCGGCACCCTCGAGATCGAGGACGTGCGCGAGTTCACGGACAAGGACGGCATCCGCCTCGATGACGCGCTCAAGGCGATGGGTGTCGACCTCGCTCAGGCGCACCTCGCCAAGCGCCGCATCGAGGACGTCAAGGCGTACCTCGAGCTCCACATCGAACAGGGTCCGGTACTTGAGAGCGAGGGACTCGCGGTCGGCGCGGTGCTCGGCACCGTCGGCGTCGAGCGCTACACCGTCACCTTCCGCGGCCAGGCCGCGCACGCCGGCTCCACCCCGATGCTGCAGCGCAAGGACACGTTCTCCGCCGCCGCGCGCTTCGCGCTGCTCTTGCGCGACGTGGCGATCAGGCACGAGGGCGTCTCGACGATCGGCAACGCCAACTGCACGCCCGGTGTGGTCACCGCCGTGCCCGGCGTCACGGAGATCCTGGTCGATCAGCGCCACATTGACGCTGACACGCTCGCGGCGATGAACGCCGACGCGCGCGTCGCAGCGCAGCAGGCTGCCGAGGAGTTCGGCTGCACGGTGGAGTGGGAGCAGCTCTGGCGGATCCCGCCGATCCCGTTCGACCCCGCGCTGATCGAGGACGCACGCGCCGCGGTGCGGGAGGTCACGGGCACGGACCGCGCACTGCCGTCCGGTCCGCTGCACGACGCCGCCGAGATGGCGCGCATGGTGCCGACGGTGATGCTCTTCGCCTCGTCGATCAATGGCCTCTCGCACTGCATCGAAGAGGACACGCCGGAGGAGCACCTGCTCCTCGCGGCTGAGGCCTTCGGCATCGCCGTCGGGCGGGCGATCGAGCGGGTTGGGAAGGCGTAGGCGACGCGATTGCTCTGCTGGTGATCCCGTCGCCTGGTTCCAAGGTCGCGGAAAGCCAACGTCGCTGCTGGGGCGGTTGATCAACCTAGGCGACCCGATGACCTCGAGGTGAATCGGCCCTTTCGGACCGAGCCACCTCGAGGTCATCGGGTCGCTTGGTGTCGAGACTCACGTTATCCGGACGCATTGCTGGCGAGGTTGATCCACGAAGGCGACGGGATCACCTTGATCGATCAACCTCGGCAGCGTTCGCCGTGGTTATCTAGGGCGCTGGAACCAGGCGACGGGATCACCAGCAGAGCAATCGCGTCGCCTACGCCTTCCCCACCCGCTCGATCGCGCGCCCAACGGCGATGCCGAAGGCCTCGGCCGCGAGGAGCAGGTGCTCCTCCGGCGTGTCCTCTTCGATGCAGTGCGAGAGGCCATTGATCGACGAAGCGAAGAGCATCACCGTCGGCACCATGCGCGCCATCTCGGCGGCGTCGTGCAGCGGACCGGACGGCAGTGCGCGGTCCGTGCCCGTGACCTCGCGCACCGCGGCGCGTGCGTCCTCGATCAGCGCGGGGTCGAACGGGATCGGCGGGATCCGCCAGAGCTGCTCCCACTCCACCGTGCAGCCGAACTCCTCGGCAGCCTGCTGCGCTG
>CAINDT010000435.1 GCA_903847495.1 uncultured Actinomycetes bacterium | reverse complement strand
GTGCCGACGAGCACCACGCGGCGGGGGCCGAAGCGCCCAGCCAGCCAACCGGCCGGTGTGGTGGTCAGCAGGAAGGCGACGGGGTAACTCGCCAGCAGCACTGCCGCGCCGACCTTCGAGAGACCGAACTCGTCGGCGTACCACGGCAGCAGCGGCACGATCGCGAGGTAGAGCAGCGAATCGACGAACATCGTCGTCGAGACGGCGAAGAAGAGACGGCGCACCGCGTCAGTGTAGGGGGCGCTTGACCGCGTGATCAGGAATGCGACGATGGCGCCCGCCCGATAGGATGCCGGGACAGGAAGGTCGGAGGTCCGATGATCGCGCTGATGTTCTACTCCCCGCTGGTCGCCGACCAGATCAAGAGCCGTCGCAAGACGGTCACGATCCGGCTGGGCGACAAGAGCGGCAAGTACGAGAAGGGCATGATCGTGGCCGTGCTCGTGGGCCAGCGCTTCGGCCCTCGCGAGCGCGTCTTCGATGCCGTCATCGACAAGGTCGAGGTGAAGCCGCTCGGCGACGTCTCGCCGCGCGAGATGCAGCACGAGAATGCCTCGCTGCGCACGCTCGACGAGTTCGTGGACTTTCTCCGCAAGCTCTACAACCGCGACGTCCGGGAGGACGACACCGTGACCGTGATCCACTTCTCGGAGATCCGCTGATGGCCCGCGTCGGGTGCATCGGCCTCGGCACGATGGGCGGTCCGATGGCCGGCCATCTGCTCGACGCCGGCCACGAGGTCGCGGTCTGGAACCGCACTGCCTCGAAGGGCGATGCGCTCGTCGCCCGCGGTGCGCGTCGCGCCGACACGGCAGCGGACGCCGCGCGAGATGCCGACGTGGTCGTCACGTGCGTCTCCGATACGCCCGATCTCGAGGCCGTCGTCCTCGGGGATCACGGAGTGATCGAGGGCATCCGCGATGGCGCGGTGCTGCTGGACTGCTCGACCGTCTCGCCGAGTGCGGCCAAGATGCTCGCCGAGGCGCTGGCGAGCAAGTCCGTCGAGGTTGTTGACGCACCGCTGTCGGGTGGTGCTGAGGGTGCCAAGAACGGCGTCTGCACCGCCTTCGTCGGCGGTTCGGAGACCGCCTTCGCCACGGCCAAGCCGATCCTCGAGGCGTTCTGCAAGACGATCACGCATCTCGGTCCCACCGGTGCGGGCCAGGCGGCCAAGGCCGTCAACCAGATCATCATCAGCGGCACCTATGCCTCGGTCGGCGAGGGCCTCGCCTACGCCGAGAAGGCCGGCCTGCCGATGGAGGCGCTGGTCGAGGCGCTGTCCGGTGGCGCGGCCGACTCGTGGATCCTGCGCACGCGCTCGCCGAAGTACATCTCGCACGACTACCCGGCCGGCTTCCGCACGGTGCTGCACCGCAAGGACCTCGGCATCGCGATCGGCGAGGGTGAGGCCGTCGGCCTCGACCTGCGCCTCACGCGCATCGTCGCGGCCTGGCAGGACGCACTGATCGCTGCCGGCTACGGCGAGGAGGACTCGTCTGCCCTCGGCCGCATCGGCCGGGGTGAGGTCAACCCCGGCTAGTCGTTGCCGGGCAGCTGGACGGGGCCCTTGTCCGACGGCTCGGCCTTGCGCCGGATCGGCACGCCGAACAGCTCGCCCTCGCGGATCGGCTCGCCGCACACGCGGCAGTCGACCTGCATGATCGAACGCATCGGCGCGTG
>CAINDT010000434.1 GCA_903847495.1 uncultured Actinomycetes bacterium | reverse complement strand
GATGGGCGCGTCGACCCTCTGGGCCGGCCCGTGGAAGCGCATCTTCTCGTACGGCGACATGCAGGCCGAGTACGAGGCCGTCCGCCATCGCGTCGGCGTCATCGACGTCGGCACGCTCGGCAAGTTCCTCCTGGCCGGCCCCGACGTCGTCGAGTTCCTCGAGCGCATCTACCCGATGCGCGTCGCGGACCTCGAGCCCGGCAAGCTGCGCTACGGCCTGATGCTCGAGGAGGGTGGCGTCATCATCGACGACGGCACCGTCTGCGCCCTCGAGGGCGGTGCGTTCTACTGCACCGTCACCACGTCGGGTGCGGAGCGCCTCGAGTCCTGGATGCTCGACTGGCGTGAGGCCTGGGGCCTCGACGTCTTCGTCGTCAACCAGACCGCGTCGCTGGCGGCCGTCAACGTCGCCGGCCCGCACGCTCGCGACCTGCTCGAGAAGCTCTGTGACGATCCGATCGACAAGGAGTCGTTCCCGTACCTGCGGCATCGCCGCATCACGGTCAACGGCGTCTCCTGTCTGGCGATCCGCCTGGGCTTCGTCGGCGAGCTGGCCTACGAGCTCCACTTCCCCGCCGCCCACGCGGTCGAGATGTGGGACGCGATCCTCGAGGCGGGCAAGGAGTGGGATATCAAGCCGTTCGGCCTCGATGCCCAGCGCCTCCTCCGCCTGGAGAAGGGCCACATCATCATCTCCCAGGACACCGACTTCGAGACGACCCCGTGGAAGGTCTCGATGGACTGGGCCGTGAAGCTCGACAAGCCCGACTTCGTCGGCAAGGCTGCTCTGGTTCGCGCGCAGCGTCGCACCCCGCGTGAGACGCTCGTGCCGTGGCAGATGGAGCCCGGTATGGCAACCCCCGCAGAGGGCTCGATCGTGACGGTCGGCGGCAATCTGAACGGACGCGTGACGTCCTCGAAGATGTCGTATGTCCTCGGCCACCCGGTCGGACTCGCGTGGGTGACCACCGAGTTCGCGAAGGCTGGCGGAACCATCTCTATCGGAGGCGCGCCGGCGACCATCGGCGACCACGCCTTCTACGACCCTGAGGGAGTGAAGCTCCGTGCCTGATCTGTTTGAAGTCAAAGGTGCAGCGAAGATCCGCTGCTTCGGCAAGGAAGCCGTGCTGGACGGGCTCAAGCAGCCCTCCGGGACGCTGATGGGCCGCATCACGCCCGACGAGGTCATCTTCGTCGGCGAGCCCGGCACCGCTGCCGCGCTCGTCGAGGACCTCTCGGGTCAGCTCGCGGGCGAGGGCAATGCCGCGCTCGTGGTCGATCACACCGACGGCTGGTCGTTCTTCTCGCTCGTCGGCGAGGGCGTTGAGGAGGTGTTCGCCCGCGAGGCGAACTGGAAGCTCCCCGTCTCGAACGGCGAGCCTGTCTTCACGGTCGGCAAGGTCTGCCATGTCGCCGGCAAGCTGTTCGTCCGGCCCAACCGGATCGACATCATGACCGGCGGCGAGGTCATCGAGCACGTGCACCACTCGCTGCTCCATGCCGGCCATCACGTCAACATGCATGAGGTCGCCGCTCCCGCGCAGAACGCGCTCGGCGTCGGCACGGAAGGGGTGGCAGTCTCGTGAGCGGTCTCCTGCGAGGACGCACGTTCTTCAAGAAGTACCCGATGAAGAAGTCGTACGACATCGTCATCATCGGTGGCGGTGCGCACGGCCTCGGCACGGCGTACTACCTGGTCAAGAACCACGGCATCAAGCCCGAGAACATCGCCGTTCTCGAGATGAACTACATCGGTGCCGGCGGCTCGGGTCGCAACACGACGATCGTCCGCTCGAACTACCGCACGCCTGAGGGCATCCGGTTCTACGAGCGCTCGATGGAGCTGTGGCGCGGCCTGTCCCAGGACCTCGACTTCAACATGATGATGTCGAACCTGGGTCACTTCACGCTGGCCCACACCGACTCGTCGGTGCGCGTTCAGCGCGAGCGCGCCGAGACCAACAAGGTCCTGGGTGTCGACTCCCGGCTGATCTTCCGCGACGAGATCGCGGAGCTCTGCCCCGAGCTGAACATGTCGATGGACGTGCCGTACCCGATCGAGGCGGCGCTGTACCACCCGCCGGGCTCGGTGCTGCGTCACGATGCCGTCGTGTGGGGCTATGGCTCCCAGTTCTCGATGCGCGGTGGTCACATCCACCAGGGTGTGCGCGTCACGGCGATCCGCAAGGATGCGGCCGGCAAGTGCATCGGCGTGGACACGAGCCAGGGTCCGATCGACGCGGGCGTCGTGATGAGCGCCGTCGCGGGCTGGACGACGCAGGTCACCGACCTCGCGGGCGTCCGCACCCCGATCACGAACCATCCGCTCCAGGCGTTCGTGACGGAGCCCGTCAAGCCGCTCCTGCACAAGATCATCGTGTCGGCCTCGCTGCACACGTACATCTCGCAGACGGACCGCGGTGAGATCCTGATCGGCTCGGAGATCGAGCCGTACACCACGTACAACATGCGCTCGACGAACACGTTCCTCGAGCACTCCACGGCGAACGCCCTGGACGTGGTGCCGCTGCTGGCGCGCCTGAAGATCCAGCGCCAGTGGACGGGCTACTGCGACATGACCCCGGACTACAGCCCGATCATGGGCAAGACCGAGGTCGAGAACTTCCTGATCGACGCCGGTTGGGGCACCTGGGGCTTCAAGGCCTCGGCCGGGTGCGGCGAGACGATGGCGGAGCTGATCGCCACGAATCGCACGCCGGACCTGATCGAGCCCTTCCGTCTCTCTCGCTTCGCCGAGGAGATGCTGGTGCCCGAGAAGGCCGCTGCCTCCGTCTCCCACTAGAGACTGCAGCACAACCCAGTACTTCCCTGAGGGGCGGCTTCGGCCGCCCCTCAGTCGTTTGACGACGCGAAGGCCTCGAGGTGGCTCGGTCTGCAAAGACCGATTTACCTCGAGGTCATCGCGTCGCCT
>CAINDT010000433.1 GCA_903847495.1 uncultured Actinomycetes bacterium | reverse complement strand
GTCGGTGACGTGCCTGCCGCGTATGTGCCAATCACCGTCAGCGTTGTCGTGTCAACGGCCGAGAACGTGTTGTTGCCGCTGTTGACGACGTAGGCACGGGTGCCGTCCGGTGCGATCGCGATCGCGGCAGGCGTGCTCAGCCCGGAGATGCTCGCGCTGATCGTGTTCGTCGAGGTGTCGACGACGCGTACGAGGTTGGCAGCGGTATCAACGGCGTAGGCGGTGCGCCCATCGGGCGAGATCGCGACGTCGGCGAATTGCGTGCCGGCGCCGGTGAGCGTGGCGGTGACGGCATTCGTGGACGTCGAGAAGCGCTGGATCGTGCCGGTGGAGGTCACGAGGTAGCCCGAACCCGCGCAGGTGGCGGTGGCGGAGGCGGTAGAGGCGAGCCCGAGCACCGCCCCGAGGGCGACGACGAGCATCGCCAGAGAGCGAGCAACGTGCATGGGCTCAGCATACGACCGTTTTGGCGCGGTTCCTGTCTGCACCAGCGGGAAACCGTGGCGCATGCGCCACCGAGCCCTGAGTGTGCGTACCTTCGGCGACGCACTTCACGCGTCCAACGCTCCGCGCCCTCGGTCATGTTTTGGTTGTGACGCAGATCGCACCAGCACCGGTATATGGCACGATGTATGGCATGCACCGCACCACGATTTACCTCCCGGAGGACATGAAGGCGCGTGTCGCCGAGATTGCACGAATTCGCGAGATCACGGAGGCGGAGTTCATCCGCGGTGCTATCGAGAAGGCACTCGAGCGTCCGCGTCCGCGCGGTGGGTTGTTCCACTCCGGCCTGCCAGATCTCGCCTCGCGCGACGAGTATTACCTGGAGAAGTGGGGCTTCGGCGAATGGGAGTCCTAATCGATACCAGCGCGCTGTTCGCCTTCCTCGATCGTGCCGCCCCCGAGCACGATGCGGTGGTGGCACTCATTGAGGCAGAGCGAGAACCGATGGTGGTGAGCCCGTTTGTGCTGGCGGAGTTGGATCACCTCGTTGCCAAGCGGCTTGGGGACCGGCAGGCCCGTGCAGCTTTGAACGAGATTTTGGCTGGGGCATACGATCTCGCGAGCTATGCGGCAGATGACCTTCGCGCGGCGCTGGCGGTACTCGAGCGATTTGCGGACCGCGGTCTTGGATTGACCGATGCATCGATCGTCGTCCTCGCTGACCGGCTGGGGATCAAGACGGTCTTCACGCTTGACCGTCGCGACTTCGACGGCCTCGTCCGCTCGGACGGGACGCCGCTGACGATCCTGCCCTAGCCCTGCGAGCCGAAGCGCTCGTGGATCACGGCGGCATGGGCCGGGAAGCCCTCGTGGTCGGCCAGCGCGACGATGTCCGGGGCCATCACGGCGAGCGCCTCCGCCGACGCACGAGCCAGCGAAATCGTCTTGGTGAAGGCGAGTGCGGTGACGCCGCTCGTCACGCGGGCGTAGCCCGACGTCGGCAACGTGGCGGGGATGCCAACCAGGTAGTTGCCGGAGCTGAACGGCGTGTGCTGGCCCAGCAGGACCTCGCCTGCGTGCTCGATGCCGGCCAGCACCGCTTCATCATCGGCCGTGGCCAGCTGCATGTGCTCGGGGGCGTAGAGGTTCGCGACTTCGATCGCCTCGTCGCGGTCGCGCACGAGCACGGCGCCGCCGTTGACGCCGATCGCCGCCGCAGCCATCGTGCGGCGCGGCTCCGGCAGCGCGGCGAGCTGGCGCTCGAGCTCGGGCTGCACGCGCTCGATCACCTCG
>CAINDT010000432.1 GCA_903847495.1 uncultured Actinomycetes bacterium | reverse complement strand
TGGAGACCACCGCATGAAGGCCGCTGTCTGCCGCGCGTTCAACGAACCGCTTGTGATCGAGGAGCTCACGCTCGAGGCGCCCCAGGCGGGCGAGCTCGTCGTCGACGTGAAGGCCTGTGCGATCTGCCACTCCGACATCACCTACATGGATGGTGGCTGGGGCGGTGCCCTGCCCGCGCTGTACGGCCATGAGGCGGCCGGCATCGTCAGCGCCGTCGGTCCCGAGACGCCCGGCGTCCAGGTCGGCGATCACGTCGTCGTCACGCTGATTCGCGCCTGCGGCCAGTGCTTCTACTGCTCGCGCGGCGATCGCGTGATGTGCGAGGCCACGCTGCCGCTGTCCACGCGCGAGCCGATCAAGGACGCCTCTGGTGCTCCGGTCGCGCAGATGATGAACGTCGGCTCGTTCGCCGAGCAGGTGCTCGTGCATCACTCGCAGATCGCGGTGATGCCCAAGGACGTCAGCTTCTCCGTGGCCTCGCTGCTCGGCTGTGGCGTGATCACCGGCGTCGGTGCGGCGATCAACACGACGAAGATCAAGCCCGGCGAGTCCGTCGTCGTGATCGGCACCGGCGGCGTCGGCCTCAACTGCATCCAGGGCGCTGCGCTGTCGGGCGCGAACCCGCTGATCGCTGTCGATGTCAACGACGCCAAGCTCGAGGCGTCGAAGGAGTTCGGCGCCACGCACGGCATCAACTCGAAGACGCAGGACGTCGCCGCCGAGGTGAAGGCGCTCACGAACGGCCGCATGGCCGACCACGTGCTCGTCTCCGTCGGTGTCGGACCCGCCATCGAGCAGGGCATCGGCCTGATGGGCAAGGGTGCCGAGACCGTCATCGTCGGCATGCCGCCGAGCGGCGTCACGACGACGTTCGACCCCTCGTGGATCGCGGCAGACTCGCAGCGCATCATCGGTAGCAAGATGGGCTCGGCCCAGACGCCCGCCGACATCCCGCAGCTGGTCGGTCTCTACCGCGGCGGCCGGCTTAAGCTCGACGAGCTGGTCACCAAGGAGTATCCGCTCGAGGAGATCAACGAGGCCATCGCCGCCGTCAAGCGCGGCGAGGCGCTGCGCAACGTGGTGGTGTTCTGATGAAGGTCGCCTCCTGGGAGACGTTCGTCGTCGGCAACCCGCCCCCGAGCGAGGGCGGCAACTACTTCATCTTCGTCAAGATCGTCACCGACGACGGGATCGTCGGCTACGGCGAGTGCTACGTCGCGACCTTCGGGCCCGACGTGATCGTCAAGTGCATCGACGACATGATGGAGCGCCGCATCGTCGGGATGGACCCGCACCGCATCGAGACGATGTACCGCGAGGTCTATGGCGCGGGCTTCAATTTCCGTCCCGACGTGACCGTGATGGGCGTCTTCAGCGGTATCGAGATGGCGCTGTGGGACATCATCGGCAAGTCGGCCGGGAAGCCCGTCTACGACCTGCTCGGCGGCAAGGTGCGCGAGCGTCTGCGCGCGTACACGTATCTCTACTCCGAGGCCGGCGACACCGTCGACGTGTACCACGACCCCGACCTGTCGACACAGCGCGCGGTGGAGAACGTCGAGCGTGGCTTCACGGCCGTCAAGTTCGATCCCGCTGGTCGCTACTCGTCGCTCGACCCGCGTAATCCGTCGGTCGAGGCTCTTGAGCGCTGCGAACGGTTCGTCAAGCAGATCCGTGACGCGGTGGGCCCCGGCGTCGACATGCTGTTCGGTACGCATGGCCAGTTCACCGTCAGCGGTGCGATTCGCATGGCGAAGCGCCTCGAGAAGTACGAGCCGCTCTGGTTCGAGGAGCCCACGCCGCCGGACATGCCGGAGGAGATGGGCCGCGTCGCGCACGCCACGTCGATTCCGATCGCCACGGGCGAGCGCCTCACGACGAAGTACGAGTTCGCGCGCGTCCTGCGCAACAACGCGGCGTCGATCCTGCAGATGAACCTCGGTCGCGTCGGCGGCATCCTCGAGGCGAAGAAGATCGCC
>CAINDT010000431.1 GCA_903847495.1 uncultured Actinomycetes bacterium | reverse complement strand
GGATCGATCTCGCGGAGCGTGCCGTTCTCCACGTGGTACACGAAGCCGCGGATCTTGTCGCGATGCGGCACGAACGGGCTGTTCTTGATGCGCACGATCGACTGGCGCACGTCGGCATCCACATCCGGGAAGGCCTCGGCGGCCCACTCGGGGCGCTGGCCGGTCTCCTGCTCGATGCCCTGACGGAACTCATCGTCCTTGAACGTGAGCATGCCGCAGTCGGTGTGGTGGATCAGCACGATCTCGCTGGTGCCGAGCAGGCGCTGCGAGATGGCCAGCGACCGGATCGCGTCGGCCGTCGCCACGCCACCGGCGTTGCGGATCACGTGCACGTCGCCCTCCTCGAGGCCGAGCACGCGGGCCGGGTCGAGACGGGCGTCCATGCACGCGAGCACGGCGGTCTTGCGGGCCGGCGGCATCGGCAGATCGCCCTTGGTGAACTGGGCTGCGTAGGCCTTATTGGCCTCGAGAAACTCGTCGGTGACGGTCATTCGCGCGGATCCTTTCATTCGTATTGCTAATGACTTCCATGAGCATGCCATATGTATGCGCGCGCACCAAGCCGCGCGTTCACGTGTAGGTGAAATCCGTCATGGCTCCTGGGGGACGACCGCGAGACCCGCGACGACTACTGCTCGTCGCGCGTGCGCTCCGCCTTCGCGCGCCGTCCGGACTCCCGCTTTTCGGCGAGCTCCGTCCGTGCACGCACCAACGAGTTCGAGACGATCTCGCGCCCGCCCGCCCAGCCAAAGAACACCGTCATGCAGACCACGGCGAAGAGGCAGTTCCACGCGGTCAGAATCAACTGCTGCGCGAGCGAGTACGCCGCGATCTGGCTTGGCGGTGCGATACCGGACAGCGCCACGGTCGTAAGCCCCTGCGTCGCCCCCACCCCGCCCGGGGTGACCGCGGTCAGCGTGGCGATCGAATTGGCGGCGTCGTTGAGCAGGATCGCGCTGACCGAGACCGGAATGCCGTACCCGTGCATGAAGATCGCCACGGTCGTGACCTCGAAGCCGAAGGCGATCGCACAGGGCAGGAAGACGCGCAGGAGGAACGTGCGCGGCGAGCGCATGATCGCCACCCCCTCCTTCAGGTTCGCTGCGCCGTCATGCAGCTTCTGACGCAGCAGCTTGAACAGCACGATCACCAGCACGGTCACCCCTACAAGGATCAGCAGCAGCGCCGGGAGATGGTGGCGGATTCCACCGATCGCCTCGTTGATCGCACCGGAGACCGTCACGAAGAGATACGTGTAGGTGAAGGCGCTCGCGACCGCCCAGAAGATCTGCCCGACGCCGTACCCCGCAGCTACACCTGCCGCCGTGGCACCGGGCAGGATCGCGATGAACATGAAGATCATCGTGATCGTGCCGAGACTCATCGGCAGCACGCCGTTGAGCGCGATCGAGACGATGTAGCACGTCGCGATCTGCATCACCGGGATCGATGCGGAGCGCGGGAACGCCGAGCGCCAGATGGCGACGTAGGCCAGTCCGACCAGCAGCAGGTTGCACGTCTGCGTGAAGATCCCCGCAACGATGTACTGCGGCGGGATCTCACCCATCGCGTGGAAGACAGCTCGCAGCCAGTTGAGCGGACTGATGCCGATCACCTCGAGGATGAGCAGCACCGCGAGGAGCCCGCCGAGCCAGACCGCAATGCGCACGAGACGCGCCTTCAACGGTGCACGCTCAGGCGGCATGAGCTCCGCGAGATCGGCCGTCGGCATGCTCACGCGCGGATCATCGCACGCGGACTGCGATACCGTGCTCTCGTGATCGTGGTCGAGGTCATCGTCCTGCTGGTGGCACTGATCGTCGCCGCGCGCTCGCGTCCTCCACGACGCCATGTGTCGCCGCGCATCATGTCGCTGCTCGCCGCCGTGGCACTGCTCGCCTTCGGCGTCGCGATGGGCTCGATCGTGATCGTGTCGTCCGAGACGGTCTTCGGTATCGCCCTGCTGTTCGCCGGGGTGGCCGGGTGCGCGTTCCTCTACCTGGCGCGCGGTTGGGCAGACGAGGATGACGACGACGACGGAGACGATCCCCCGCTGGAGGATCCCCAGGGAGGCGACGACAACAGCCGCCGCTTCGTGCGCAAGCGGACGCGGGCGCCCACGGCCCCCGCGCCGCGCTGAGCCGAGGGCCTAGAGCAGGCCGTCGGGGAAGTAGATCGCGAGCTCGCGCTCGGCCGACTCGACGGAGTCGGAGCCGTGAATGATGTTCTCGGCGAGCTCGAGCGCCAGATCGCCGCGGATCGTGCCCGGGGCAGAGTCGAGCGGGTTGGTCTTGCCCATCATGTCGCGAACGGTGGCGACGGCGCCATTGCCCTCGAGGGCGAGCGCGACGATCGGACCGGACGTGATGAAGTCGACGAGCTCGCCGAAGAACGGGCGCTCCGCATGCTCGGCATAGTGCTTCTCGGCCGTCGCGCGGTCGAGCTGCAGCAGGCGCATGCCGCGGAAGGTGAAGCCGCGGCGCTCGAAGCGGCCGATGATCTCACTCATCAGCTGGCGGCGGACGGCGTCGGGCTTGAGCAGGACGAGCGTGGTCTCCATGGTTCCCCTGGTGCGTTCGTAGTCGGGCGCCAGCGGCGCCGGCGTGCGGGAATCATGACCGTGGGCAGCATCACGGGGCGCAGGTCGCCCGGTACGATCAGGCGTGTGAGCGGCCGTCCCAGCGTCCTGATCTTCGCCCTGCTGATCCTGGCGGGCATGATCGCGCTGGCGTACGTGCTCGGCTACACGTTCGGCCGCCTGCTGGTCTAGCGGGCGAGTTCCTCGAGCAGCGTCAGCGAGCCGCAGATCACGACGGCTCCGGCAGAGCCGGCGCGGAAGCGCGCACGAGCTAACGCCGCCTCGGGCTCGGGCACGACTTCGGCGTCGATGCCGTGCGCCGCGCAGGCTGCGACCAGTCGCTCTGCGGGCAGCGCGCGCTCCGAATCGGTGGCTGTGGCCACGACCGCATCGAACGACCCGGCCAGCGCGGCGATCACACCATCGACGTCCTTGTCCGCGAGCAGCGCGAGAACGCCGATCACCGGCTTGGCGCCACGTAGTGCGAGCTCGAGTTCGCCCGCCAACACGCGTGCGCCGTCGGGGTTGTGCGCGGCATCACGGATCACGAGCGGATAACGCCCGACCACCTCCAGGCGGCCGGGCACGACGACCTTCGCGATCGCCTCCATCGCCGGGCGCGGCCGGAACTCCTCGCCCACCAGCGCTGCCGAGGCACCGAGTGCCAGCATCGCGTTGCCCCGCTGGAAGGTGCCGGCGGCCGTCAAGTCGGGCAGCTCGTCGTCGAGCATGCCCGGCGCGACGAGCATGGCACGCGCCACGCCGTGTTCCGCGGCCAGGCGCTCCACCGTCGGCCGGATCTCGTCGTCCATGCCACCGGCTACCAGCACCGCGCCGGGACGCAGCACGGCGAGCTTCTCCGCGGCAATGAGCTCGCGCGTGTCGCCGAGGTGCTCCGTGTGCTCGAGCGCCACGCCCGTCAGGACGACGACGGGCGCGCCGAGCACGTTGGTGGCATCGAGCCGACCGCCGAGACCGGCCTCGATCGCCGCGACCTCAACGCCCGCCTCGCGCAGCGCAACGAACGCGCCAGCGGTGAGCACTTCGAACTGCGTGCAGGCTCCCCCGCGCTCGGCGTCGACCGCGGCTGCGGCGGCCTCGGCGGCCTCGATCGCGTCGGCAAAGGCCGTGGCGTCGATCGGGGCGGGCAGGCGGCGCGGATCGGCGATCAGCACGCGCTCGTTCCAGCCGTTGATATGTGGCGAGAGGTACGCGCCGGCCTTCGCGCCCTGTGCGGCGAGTGCGGCCGCGATGAAACGCGTCGTGGATGACTTGCCGTTGGTGCCGACGACGTGGATCGCATGGAACGCACGCTGCGGGTTGTCGAGGCGCTCGAGGATCGCAGTGATGCGCTCAAGCCCGAGCTCCATCCCGAACATGCTGCGGGTCTGCAGAATCGCGCCGGCGCGGTCCATCAGCTTCAGCCCGCGTCGAGCGCCACGAGCTGCGCCTCGAGCTCGGCGGCATCGCGCGTGAAGCGCTCCACGCGCTCGCGCTCCTCCGCGACAACCTCTTCCGGGGCGCGCTCGACGAACTTCGCGTTGCCCAGCTTGGACTCTGCCTTCTTGGCCTCGGCACGCGCCTCCTCGAGGCGCTTGGCGAGACGATCGCGCAGCTTGCCGGCGAGCCCGTCGCCCTGGATGTGCAGCGTGGCAGCACCAGCAGGCAGCGGCACGGCCGGACCGTCTGCGGCGGCATCGACGAGCTCGATGGCGCCGAGCGCGGCGAGGAGCGGCGCCTCGGCGCGCACCGCGTCGGCATCGCCGGACAGTGTGGCCGTGAGTGGCGCCTTCGGGCCGAGGTCGGCATCTTGGCGCAGGCGCCGCAGACCGGTGATGGCCTCGATGATCGCCCCGACCGTGGCGGCGGCGGCGGGATCGCGCGGAATGTCATCGCTCGTCGGGAACGCCGAGAACGCAAGCAGACCGTCGCGCTGCGGCAAGAACGACCACAGCTCCTCGGTCACGAACGGGCACATCGGGTGCAGCAGACCAAGCGTGCGCTCGATCACCAGCAGCGCGGTCTCGGACGCCGCGCGCTTGGACGCGGCGTCGTCGCCATACAGACGCGCCTTGATCGCCTCGAGGTACCAGTCGCAGAACTCGTTCCAGATGAACGAGTAGAGCGTCTTGGTGGCGGCCGAGAACTGGAACTCCTCGTACTGGCCGGTCACCTCATCGATCGTGGCCGCGAGGCGGTCGAGGATCCAGCGGTCGGCCGACAGCAGGCCGTTGGGAGCCGGCGTCGCGTCGGGATCGGCGTTAAGCAGCACGAGGCGCGTGGCGTTGAACAGCTTGTTCGCCAGGCCGCGTCCCTCGTCGATCATGCCCTCGGCAAAGCGCACATCCTGCGTGGAGCACATCTTGAGCAGGCCGTAGCGCGTGGCGTCCGCGCCGTACTGGTCGATCAGGTCGAGCGGATCGACACCCGTGCCGAGCGACTTCGACATGCGTCGGCCGTCGGCGGCCTGGATCGTGGAGTTGATGTAGACGTCGGTGAACGGGATCCCGCCGGCAAAAGCGATGCCGGTCATGATCATCCGCGCGACCCAGAGGTTGATGATGTCGCGGCCCGTGACGAGCACGTCGCCGGGATACCACGTGGCGAGCTCGGGCGTCTGGTCGGGCCAGCCGAGCGTGGCGTACGGCCACAGCGCCGACGAGAACCAGGTATCGAGCACGTCGGTCGACTGCTCCCACCCCTCACCCTCGGGCCGCTCGACCTGCACGACGTACGACCCGTCGGGCGCGAACCAGACGGGCAGGCGATGGCCCCACCAGAGCTGACGCGAGACGCACCAGGGGCGAATCGCCTCCATCCAATCGAGGTAGATCTTCTCCATGCGCTCCGGGTGGAAGCGCACCTCCTTCGACTTGACCACGTCGATCGCCGGCTTGGCGAGCTCGTCCATGCGGCAGAACCACTGCAGCGAGATGAGCGGCTCGATCCGTGCGCCGGAGCGCTGGCAGAAGCCGACGGAGTGGCGGTACGGAATCTCCTCCCGCAGCTCGCCGCTCTGGCGCAGGTGCTCGACCGCGCGCTCGTGGCCCTCCTCAGCGCTGAGCCCCTCCCACTCGGGCATCAGGTCGGTCATCTTGCCGTCGAGGCCGATCGCCGACAGCGCCTCGAGGCCGTGGTCGCGGCCGACTTCGAAGTCGACGGGGTCGTGGCCGGGCGTGATCTTGAGGGCGCCGGTGCCGAACTCGATCTCGACGCGCTCGTCGGCGATGATCGGGATGCGGCGGCCAACCATCGGCACGATCGCGTGCTTGCCGATCATGGCGGCATAGCGCGGGTCCTCGGGGTGCACGGCGATTGCGACGTCGGCGAGAATCGTGGCGGGGCGCACGGTGGCGATCACGATCTCGCCGCCGCCTTCGACCGCGTACGCCACCTCGTAGAGGACGTCATCGACGTCCTTGTGCTCGACCTCGAGATCCGAGATGGCCGTGGCGAGCGGGACGCTCCAGTTGACGAGGTAGTTGTCGCGATAGATATAGCCGCGTTCGTGCAGCTCGACGAAGACCTGCTGGACGGCGGGTGCGTAACGGTCGTCCATCGTGAACCGCTCGCGCGAGTAGTCCATCGACGTGCCGAGGCGCTTGTACTGCTCGATGATCGTGGAGCCGGTCGACTCCTTCCACTCCCAGACGCGCTCGACGAAAGCGTCGCGTCCGAGGTCGTGGCGCGTGATGCCGTCGGCGGCCAGCTGGCGCTCGACGACCATCTGCGTCGCAATGCCCGCGTGGTCGGTGCCCGGCTGCCAGAGGACGTTGCGACCCTGCATGCGGCGCCAGCGGATCAGCAGGTCCTGGACGGAGCCGTTGAGCGCGTGACCCATGTGCAGCGAACCCGTCACATTCGGCGGTGGCAGCTGGATGCAGTACGGCTCGCCCGGTGCATCCGGATTGGCGGTGAAGAGGTCGGCCTGCTGCCAGGCGGCGAAGATCCGACTCTCGACCTCGGGGGCCTCGTAGCGGGTGCGTTCCTCGAGTTCTGCGCGACGGTCCATTGGTCGAGCAGTGTACCGAGGCGGTGATGATCGTCCTTCAGGCCTTACGCAAAGTCGCCCGTCGCTGTAGGCTGACCGCATGATCAAGACCCGGCTCGCGCTCCCCCTGCTCGCCCTCACCGCGCTCGCTCTCGTTCTGGCCGCGTGCGGCAGCGGCACCTCGACGACTCCGTCGGCGGACGGCGGCAGCAGCAGCGCGCCGGCGGCGACCGCGCAGGCCGTCGACGGCGGCATTCTCCGCATCGGCTACACCGATCCGCCGGACGGCATCAACCCATTCGTCGGCTCGAACCAGGTCTCGTACGTGATCTTCCAGGAGATGTATCCGGCGCTCGTCCAGTACGACGAGAACTACGAGCTGACGGGCGACTGGGCCGAATCGTGGACCGTGTCCGACGACAACCGCACCTACACGTTCGCGCTGCGCCCCGGCGAGTGGTCCGACGGTACGCCGCTGACGTCGGCCGACGCGGTCTGGACGTTCGAGAACGTCCTCAAGTACAAGGATGTCTCGACCGGGCTGATGGCCGGGTACATCGATGGTGTCGAATCCGTCGACGCGCCGAACGATCAGACGCTCGTCGTGACGTACGCCAAGCCGAAGGCGACCGCACTCGCCAACCTGCAGCCGTTCTACATCCTGCCCAAGCACGTCTTCGAGCAGCACGTCGGCAACGGGGGCAAGGGACTCGACAAGTGGGACATGAAGGCCGAGGGTGAGCTGGTCGGCGGTGGCCCGTTCACGGTCAAGGCGTACGACGAGAAGGGCACGACGCTCCTCGAGCGCAACCCCGGCTACTACGGCCCCAAGCCGCACCTCGACGCGATCGGCATGACGGTCTACCAGAACCCCGACGCGATGGTGAGCGCCTTCAAGGCCGGTGAGATCGACGCGATGGACAAGGTGCCGGTCACGCTCGTCGAGCAGATCAAGGCAATGCCGGATGTGCAGGTCGTCGAAGGCCTCGTCCCCGACGTCGTCAACATCGGCTTCAACGCCAACCCCAAGAAGACGAACCACCGCGAGCTGCTCGACCCCGTCGTGAAGAACGCAATGGCCCATGCCGTGAACCGCGACAAGATCATCGAGACGGTCTACAACGGGTACGCCGAGCCCGCCGCGAGCATCCTCACCCCGATCGCCGGCGACTACCTCGATCCGAGCATCGTTCCCGAGGCGTACGACCTCGCGCTCGCCAACAAGCTCCTCGACGACGCCGGCTACGCGAAGGGCGCCGACGGCATCCGCACGACGCCGGAAGGCGAGCGCATGAGCTACGACGTGATCCTGCCGACCGACATCCAGGGCCAGCAGCGCAAGTTCGAGATCATCCAGGAGGACTGGAAGGCGATTGGTATCGAGACCACCGGCAAGCCGATGGACGGCTCGGCCGCGTGGGACGCGATGATGGCGCCCGACGGCAAGTACCTCGACTTCGACATCCACATGTGGTCGTGGCTCGGCTACATCGACCCGGACTTCATGCTCATGACCGTG
>CAINDT010000430.1 GCA_903847495.1 uncultured Actinomycetes bacterium | reverse complement strand
TACGAGGCATAGGTGGTAGCTGAAGGTGATCGGTGCATTGCGCCCCCGCAGGATAGCGCGCCGCCGGTGTCCGAACGCCCTACCATGCCGCTATGCGCATTCTCGTGATCGGAGCCGGCCGCGTCGGCACCAGCGTCGTCGGCGCCCTCCACGCACAACACGACGTGACGGTGGTGGACCTCGACGCCGAGCATCTCAGCACCGTCGGCAACCGCTACGACGTCATGACCGTGGCGGGGAACGGCACCTCCCGCGCCGCAATGCAGAGCGCGGGCATCGACAAGGCGGATCTCGTGATCGCCGCCACGGACCGCGATGAGATCAACATCGTGGCCGCCCTGCAGGCGCGCGCGCTCACCGACGCGCGCATCGTCGTGCGCACCTCCAGCGCCGAGTACCTCTCCGCTTGGCGCGCGGGCGAATTGCCTGTGGACGTGATGATCTCGGCCGAGAACGAGATCGCACAGGCCGTGGCCCGCGCGATCGGCATGCCCGGCGCGCTCCAGACCGACCTCTTCGCCGAGGGGCGCGCCGAGATGGTCGAGTTCGAAGTGCACGCAGACGCCGCCGAGAACATCGTCGGTCGGCGCATCGCCGACATCCGCATTCCCGACGAGAGCGTCATCGCGTCGCTGATCCGCGCCGAGACGGTCACGATCCCTGGCGGCGGCGACGTGGTGGAGGAGGGCGATCGCATCGTGCTGATCGCCTCCCCGGCTGCCTCGCGCGAGTGGGCACACCGCCTTGCCCGCCGAGACCTGCAGGAGATCCGCGAGGTGGTCGTCGTCGGTGGCGGCACGACCGGACGCACGATCGCCCGCGCCCTCTGCGCGCAGGGCCTGCGCGTGCGCATCATCGACAACGATCAGTCCGTCGCGCGCCTCTGCGCCGAGGAGATCGCGGCGGCCGACGTCTTCTGCGCCGATGCCACCGATTCGGGGTTCCTCCAGCGCGAGAACATCGGACGTGGCGACGCGGTCATCTGCTGTACCGAGCGGGACGAGCGGGATCTGCTGATCGCACTGCTGGCCAAGTCGCTCGGCGTGCGCATCGCGATTGCGGTGGTCGGCGATCCCGACTACGTGCCGATTTTCGAGCGGGTTGGCATCGACCATGCCCTCAACCAGCGACTCGTCGTCGCCGAGGAGATCGTGCGCTTCACGCACGACCCTCGCACCCGTGGCTTCGCCATGCTCGAGAACGACCGCGTCGAGGTGCTCGAGCTTGAAATCCGTCCAGAGAGCCGCGTGATCGGCCGGCCCTTCCGCGAGCGGCCGCTCGATGGCGCCATCGTCGGCGCCATCGTGCGAGGCGACCGCGTGATCTGTCCGCGCGGCGACGATGCGCTGCAGGCGGGTGACGCGGCGATCATCCTCGCCGAGGCCCAGCGCGTGGCCGCGCTGGAGCAGGAGCTGTGACCGCGGCGGCGGCCGCGCCCCTGCGCCGACGCCGCCTGCGGGTCGATCTCGGCGCAACCGGCAGCCTGATCGGCCTGATCGTCAAGTGGCTCAGCGTCACGCTGATCGCGCCGATCATCGTCGCGCTCCTGTACGGCGAGTCGATCGTGCCCTTTGTCGTGCCACTGATCGGCGGCATCGTGGTCGGCATTGTGCTCGAGCGAGCGTGCGGGCGCCGCGCGGACGACATCGACGTCCGCGAGGCCTTCGTGGTCGTCGCGGTCACGTGGCTGGCCGCGGCGCTGCTCGGCTCGATCCCCTACATCGTCGAGGGTGGGGACATCGCCAGCCCGATTGACGCCTACTTCGAGACGATGAGCGGCTTCACCACGACGGGCGCGAGCGTGATGGCAGACATCGCCTCGCATCCGCAGTCGATTCTCTTCTGGCGGTCGCTCACGCAGTGGCTCGGTGGCATGGGCATCATCGTGCTCGCCATCGCCGTGCTCAACCAGGCGGGCCCTGGCGGCAAAGCGCTGCTCCAGCAGGAGGCGCCGGGCCCCGACGCGGAGAAGCTGACGCCGCGGCTGCGCGACACCGCACTGCGCCTCTGGATCATCTACTTCGGGCTGTCGATCGCACTCGCGGCGTCCCTGTTCGTGGTCGGCCTGTTCGACATGGCGCAGGGCATGGATCTCTTCAACGCGATCACGCACTCCTTCACCGCGATGTCGACCGGCGGCTTCTCGCCAGAACCACGTAGCGTGGAGGCTTTCGGGTGGATCTCGCAGGCACTGCTCGCGGTGTTCATGGTGATCGCCGGTGCCAACTTCGCGCTCTGGTATCGCACGGCCCGTGGCGACCTGCGGGCCGCGCCGCGCGACGGCGAGTTCCGCGTGTACATCGCGATCATCGCCGTGCTGTCGCTCCTGATTGGCGTGGCGCTGCTGGCGACCACCGATGCCGGGCTGATCAGCGCCTTCGGCCAGAGCGCCTTCCAGGTGATCACGATCATGACCACCACCGGCTACGCGTCGCAGGACTTCGCGATCTGGACCTCCTTCGCCCTACTGGCGCTGTTCGCGGCGATGTTCATCGGCGGCTGTGCAGGGTCTACCTCCGGCGCGATCAAGGTGATCCGCGTGCGTTTGGCCGTCGGCAGCGCCCGCCGCGACATCCAGACCGCCGTGCATCCCGAGGCCGTGCTGCCGATCCGCACGAACGGCCGCCCCGTGCGCGAGGCGGCACTGCAGGGAGCGACGGCGTTCATCGGGCTGTACCTGCTGACGTTCGCCGTCGGCGCGGCGGTGATCCTGTTCGTCGCCATGCTCCATGGCTTCGAGCTCGGCGCCTTCGACGCGATGGTGGCGGCGGCCACGACCATCGGCAACGTCGGACCCGGCGTGGGCACAGCGGGGCCGATGGGTTCCTTCGCCAGCTACCCGGCCGAGGCCAAGGTGACCATGATCGCCCTGATGTGGATCGGCCGCCTCGAGCTGATTCCCGTCTTCGTCCTGCTCACCCGGGCGTACTGGCTGCGCTGATGCCGCCGCTTGCCCGTCCCGCGGCGGTGCGTCTTACCCCCGCCTTGCGCGTGGTGGGCCTCGTCGTGGGCGGAGCGGGCCTCACGCTGGCCGCGCCGCTTCTGTACGCCGCCGTCAGCGGCGAGGCACTCGCCGCGTTCGCCGTCCCACTGGCCGCGGCGATCGCGATCTTCGTGCTCTCGCTGCGGCTGGGACGGCGCATCCCTCCACCCAACCGGCGGGAGTCCCTCCTCGCGGCCGTGCTGACCTGGGTGGGGCTGTCGCTGTTCGGTGTGCTGCCGTACCTGCTGGGCAGCGCGCCCGGCGGTGCGGGTGCTCCCGTGGATGCCTTCTTCGAGAGTGCCGCGGGGTTCACCGCGACCGGCGCGACCGTGATCACCGATCTCGACGCCCAGTCCCGCGCGCTGCTGCTCTGGCGCTCGCAGACGCAGTGGATCGGCGGCATCGGCCTGATCGTCCTCGCGGTCATCTTCCTGCCGCGTCTGGCGGTCGGCGGCCGACAGCTGATCGAGACGGAGGTGGCCGGCCCTCAGCTGGAGAAGCTTGCTCCGCATCTGCGGGCGTCCACCGTGCGGATCGTGAGCGTGTACGTCGCCCTGACGATCATCGTCACCGCTGGTCTGGCGGTGCTCGGCGCGGCCGGGCTGGCACCGGGCATGAACCTGTACCAGGCTGTCGCCCACGCCTTTACCACCGTCTCCGCCGGCGGGTTCTCGCCCAACCCGCGCTCGATCGAGCCGTTCGGACCCTGGGCGCAGTGGCTCATTGCCGTGGCGATCGTGATCGCCGGCACGAATCTCGCGCTCTGGTACCGCGCCATTGCGCTGCGTCGCCCGCAGAGTTTCCGGGACGACGAGCTGCGCTGGTATCTGATCATTCTCGGCGTCGGCTGCGTTCTGCTCGTCACGGAGCTGGCGGCGACCAGCACGTACGCCTTCACCGATGCGATTCGACAGGGCGTTTTCCAAGCAGCGTCGATCATGACCGGGACGGGGTACGCAACGGCCGACTTCGCCGAGTGGTCGGAACTCGCCCTCGGCACCCTGTTCCTGCTGATGTTCATCGGCGGCTGCACCGGCAGTCCGACGGGCGCACTCAAGGTGATGCGCGTCGTCATGGCGGGGCGCGTGGTGCTGCGCGAGATCCGCGCGACGATCCACCCCGAGCAGGTGCGCTTGATCCGCACCGGTGGCCGCACCCTCAACGACCGGGTCGTCAACGGCGTCGTCGTGTTCGTACTGCTGTACGTGGCGCTCGTGGTGATCAGCAGCGTCCTCCTACTCGTCGATCCCGGCCGTCCCGTCGGCCTCAACTTCGAGGATGCGCTGTCCGCCACGGCGGCATCCGTCGGCAACGTCGGGCCCGGCTTCGGGCAGCTCGGGCCGATGGGCACGTACGCCGCGTTCTCGGATCAGGCCAAGGTGTTTCTCTCGCTCCTGATGGTCGTCGGGCGCCTCGAGATCTTCCCCGTGCTCGTGATCCTGACCGCCGCGTTCTGGCGCGACTGATCGTCGGCCCCGCATGCGCCCGGCAGGATTCGAACCTGCGGCCTCGAGATTAGAAGTCTCTCGCTCTATCCCCTGAGCTACGGGCGCCCCTGAACGGTACCCGGCGCGGTCATATCGCGATACCACGCACACTGGCTG
>CAINDT010000429.1 GCA_903847495.1 uncultured Actinomycetes bacterium | reverse complement strand
GGAGCTCGGTCTGCACGTCATCGTGCAGCGCGCGGGCGATCTCGCTCCGCACGCGCTCGTCGGCGGCGATCAGCGTAATGCGCTCCGTCCGCACCGACGCGAGCTCGCTCCGCAGCACGACCTCGGTGCGTCGCTGGCGCTCGGCAAACCGCGAGGCGATGCCATTCGTCAGCAGCAGCACCGGCAGGATGAACGCGAAGTTGCCGGCGATCGCGTTCGGTAGTGGCCGGAACACGAGCGAGATCGGGATCGATGGGATCAGGACCACGCGATGCATGACGATCAGGGCACCCGTCGTGACCATGGCGACGATCAGGATCACGAGCAGGTAGCGGGCGCGGCTGACCGGGACCCCACATAGCGGCCTCACTCGCTCCAGCGCACGGGGCATGACGGCAAACAGCGCTCCGGCCACGATCGCAACGACCGCCGCATGGCCGAACATGAGCAGGAGGTTCGTACGGAAGGTCGCACCGCTCGTGGCGAAGACATTGGCCAGCACCGAGGCGCGGACCAGCATGCAGAGCAGCACGATCCAGAACACGGCCCATGCCTCGAAGCTGCCCGGGCCAAGGATCATCGAGACGACGTCCCCGAGCGCACCGCGCACGCGTCGGTGCGAGCGCCCGTCGGTGCTCACGTCACCGAGCTCCGGGCCCGGTGCCCCCGCTGGCCCGCAGGTACTCCAGCACGGCTGCAGTGCGCAGATCGGTGCCGGCTCCGGCTGCGGGGACGAGGATCTTGTAGGCGCGGGACAACTCGCGGCGTACCGATACATGGGTGAGGTGCACCTGATCCGCGATCGCACGCGCATCGAGTCCCGTCGCGGCCAGCGCCATGATCTCGCGCTGACGCGGCGAGAGGCGCTGCAGCGCGCTCGCTGCGGCGCTCGCCTCGCCGGCGCCCGCGGCCTCGGCTTCGAACTGCGGCACGCCGAGGCGGGTCCGCTGCACCGTGACGACGAGTTCGCCGACATCGATCTGCCCGTGCTTGCGCACGTACGACCAGTGATGCCGCTCCTCGACAGGCAGAACGTCCTCGATCCGGGCAGCGGGATGCTGCGAGAACATCACGATCGGCAGCAACTTGGCGTGGGTCCGGAGTGCCAGCCCTAGCTCGAAGCCGTTGAGCTGCCAGTCGCCGAGCGCGAGATCCAGCAGGGCGGCATCGATGCCGCCCCCCGCGACGGCTGCCACGGCCGCGGCAGGATCGGCGGCGACGACGACGCCCGCCACCGCCTCGTGCTCCTCGAGCCGCTGCGCGAGCAGGCTGCGCAGCGCAGGGTCGTCTTCCACGTAGAGCAGGCGCAGCGTGGCGGCGCCCGGCGCGTGATCAAGATCTCCCGACATGCCTACAGTCTGACGGACGCGCTACGGATAGAGCGATGACGCCTGCGGCACGGGAATACCAAGCGGTGCCGCAGTCTTCAGGAGCAGGTTGATGAGCGTGGCCTTCGTCGCCGAGACCTTGGCGTGATAGCGCCACGGCTCTGTCGCCGGGCTGCCACCCGCCTTGAGCCAGGCGATCGTCTTCCGGTCAGCGACGACTGACTGCGTGTAGGCGAGCATCAGGTAGTGCTCCTGCAGCTTCTGTGAAGCCGGGGCCTGCAGGTACAGGTCGATGCGCTTGACCGTGCTCTGGCGCTCATCGAGCGTGTGCTTCTCGATCAGGCGGGCGGCCTCGGCGGCGCTGATCTCGCCGGCGCGGAACGAGTCGAGCGTGTTGTTGAGGAACCAACGGGCCGGCGTGGAGCGCTCCATCTCGGCGAGCACACGGCGCAGCCATTCATCGGCCCGGATCGTCTGGAAGACAAACGAGGTGCTGGACTTCGCCGCGCCCGTCTCCGGCACCGACATCCGCGCGACGACGCGGAGCGAGCCGCGCTTCTTGAGCAGCGCCTTGCCCTTGGCGTTGAGCACGATCTTGACGGGCAGGTTCGTACCTGCGGCGCCCTTCACCGACGCCGTCGCGACCACAGGATCGGCCGCGCGTGCCGAGCGGCGCCCGTGCGGCACGGCGTAGAGCTGGATCGGGCCAGCGCAGTGGTACGGGATCGTGCCGCTGCAGCGGACCGTCAGCTGCGCCGATGCGCCACTTGTTGAGACATTCGACGGGTTGATCGCCGCGATCGCCGTGGCGCGCGGGGCGGTCAGCGCCAGCGGCGCGTCCTTCGTCTCCTCGCCGGCCGAGGTCTTCGCGCGCACCGACATGCTGAGGTCGAGACCGCCTGATTCGGCCAACTGGCGTTGCACGTCCTTGGGCAGCTTGAAGCTGACAGTGCTGCGCGCGCCCGAGGCGAGGCGGGTGCTCGTGCTGGCGATGATCTTCCGCTGGTAGCGGAGGTCGATGCGGATGACGCAGGTCGAGCCGTCCGTCGCGGTGCAGCCCAGCGCTACGTCAGCAGCTCCAGAGCCCGCCACACGGGCCACCGTACTCGCCGTGGCGTTGGCCGCGACGACGACGGTGTTGGCACTGGCCGCACTCGACTGCACTGCCGGTGCCGCTCGCGTAACCCACGCGGACACGTTGCCGGCTGCGTCGATCGCACGCACGTAGATCGTTGCGCCAGCGGCGGCGGTGATCGTGGCCGACCGTGTGCCGACCGGGATCACAGCGCCGGGATTGGTCGGATCCGTCGTGGCCTGCCAGCTCGCGACACCGCTTTCGGCATCGCTCATCGTCGGCGTGACAAGCACCGTGCCCGTGCCGGACCACGTCGCCTCGATGGCGGACACGCCCGGGGCGGTCGGATCGACACCGACGGCGTCCTGCGCGGGCGAGATCTCCGCCGCCGCGACGTCGAGGAAGCGGGCATAGACGGTGCGCTGGCCCGCACCGGGCAGCAGGTTCCACGACAGCTGCGTCGTGATCGCATGACGCGTCACCGACGCGAAGCCGGCGTCGTTCGACAGCTCGATGTAGCGCGCCCCGGCCGGCCAGATGACATCGATCACCGCTGCGCTCGAAGAAATCCAGGCGGCGCCGCCGTCAATGGAGATGCCAACCGGTCCCGGCGGCGGCGTCGTGGGAATAAAGACATCCCACGTGTACGTGGTGACATTGGCTCCGACGTTGCCTGCAGCGTCAACCGGCTTGACGCGGAACGTGTGCGAGCCCTCGTCGACATGCGGGATGGTGATCGGGGTGGCACACGGTGTGAACGCGGCGCCGTCGAGGCTGCAGAGCGCGCTGGTGCCGTCGGCGCCGTAGGAGAACTGGAAGGTGGCAACAGACGACGCCGTCTGCAGAGCCGGGCCGGTGGCGATCACGGCCGTGCCGGTGGGCGGATCGTTATCGACGACCCATGTGGTGCTCGTCGGGACACTGACATTGCCCGCGCTGTCGGTGGCACGCGTCTTGAACGTGTACGCACCGTCGGCCAGCGACGAGAACGACAGCGGCGGCGTGCACGGCGCCCATGTCGAGCCCGGCGTCAGCTGACACTCAAGCGTCGTCTCGGGCGCCGTGGTGACCGTGAAGGTGGCGTCGCGCGCCGTCGTCGGATCGGCGGGCCGGCCTGAGACGGCGGGCGACGGTGGCGGCGTGAGATCGACGAGCCAGCGGATCGCGGTATCGGCGCTCTGCACCGGCGGTGAGGCCGCGCTGAGCTGGTGCACGAGTACCTCGTGCGCGCCCTCGCCGAGACCGCTCAGCGACAGCGGGCTGGTGCATGTGGTCCACGGACCGCCGTCGATCGAGCACTCGATCGTGGCTCCGGCCTCCTCAGTCAGGAACAGATCGGCCGTCGTCTCACTGGTCGGGCTGCCCGGGATGTTGTCGACGGCTACCTCTGGCGGCGCGGTCGCCGACACGGTGAAGTCGAAGGAGCTGACCGGTCCCGTATTGCCCGCGGCGTCGACCTGGCGCGTGCGGAACGTGTAGCTGCCGTCAGCCAAGGCCGGTGCGACCTGCACGGGGCTCGAACACGTCGTCCAGGTGGTGCCGTCGAGCGAGCACTCGAACGTCGTGTCGCCATCGCCGGTGAATGTGAAGACGGGCTGCGTGTTCGAGGTGAGCGCCGGCGGCGTGCCGGTCAACGGCGGCGCCGTCGGTGCCGTGCTGTCGACCGTCCACGTGTTCGACACGCTCGGCCCGGCGTTGCCCGCGGCATCGATCTGGCGTACCGAGAAGGTGTGCTGACCGTCGGCCAGGCCCGACGTGCTGAACGGACTGGTGCACGTGCCCCAGCCGCCGAAGTCGAGCTTGCACTGGAAGCCGTTGCCCGCATCACCGGTGAAGGTCGCGCTGAGCGCACCAGACGCCGTGACGCCGGTGGGTACGCCCGTGACTGTGGGCGGATTGCTCGGCGGCGTGGTGTCGACGATCCAGCTGGCGGTCGCGATCGGACCGACGTTGCCGGCGGCGTCGATCTCGCGGATCTTCACGACGTGGCCACCCTCGCTCAGGCCGGTCAGCGACAGCGGGCTCGTGCACGTCGTGTAGGTGGCGCCATCGATCGAGCACTCGAGGGTCGAGCCGGCTTCGGTGGCTGCGAAGGCGAGGGTGGCTGCGTTCGTCGAGGCCGGGCTGATCGGCGTGCCCGTGATCGTCGGTGCCGGCGACGGCGCCGCGGTGTCAACGGTCCACGAGACCGAGGTGGCGGGGCCGGTGTTGCCGGCGGCGTCGATCTGCCGCATCTGCAGCGTGTGCGGGCCGTCGGCCAGCCCGGTGATCGCGGTCGGGTTACTGCACGCGACCCAGGCGCCGGAATCGAGCTTGCACTCGAACGTGGCACCGGCCTCGCCGGTGATGCCGATGCTCGCGGTGGTCTGGTTGGTCGGGCTGGCCGGGGTCGTGGACGGCGTGGGCGCGACAGGCGGCGTCGTGTCGATCACGACCGTCGTCGACGTCGCAGGGCCCGCATTGCCGAAGGCATCAACGACGCGCGTCTCGATCGTATGGGTGCCGGGCGCGAGAGCCGGGCTGACGGTGTACGGGTTCACGCACGTGGTCCAGGCACCGCCGTCGACACGGCACTCAAAGGTGCCACCGGCGACGCCACCCGAGAGAGCAAACGACGGGGTCGTGTCGTTGGTGGTCCCGCCCTGACTGGGTGTGACCGTCGGGAGTTCCGTCGGCACGGACGTGCCGATCGTCCACGTCTGCGCTGCGGCCGGGCCCTGGTTGCCAGCGGCATCGACGAGCGCCACCCGGAAGGTGTGCGCGCCATCCGCCAGCGACGCCTGCGACAGCGGGCTCGTGCAGGCGGCGTACGCAGCGCCATCGAGGCTGCAGACGTAGGTCTCGCCGCCGACGGCGCCAGCAAACGAGAAGTTGGCCGTGGCCTGGTTGGTGTTTGCGCTCGGTCCGCTGACGATTGTCGGCAGCGTGGTCGGCGCGGTCGTATCGACCGTCCACGTGGTCGAGGTGGCCGGACCCGTATTGCCGGCTCCGTCGATCACGCGCACCCAGAAGGTGTGGGTGCCCTCGCCGAGGACCGGCAGCGTGATCGGCGAGGTGCAGGCGACCCATGCGCCTGCGTCGGTGCGGCACTGGTACGTCTCCCCTGCCCCGGCGCCGGAGAAGGCGAAGGTCGGCGTGGCGTCGTTGTTCGGATTCGACGGCACGGTGGTCATCGTCGGCGCGGTACTCGGCGCGGTCGTATCGATCGTCCACGTGCGCGAGGCCGTCGGGCCGACATTCGCCGCGGCATCCACAAGCCGCACGTCGAGCGTGTGCGCGCCATCGGCGAGCAGCGGCGTCGTGTACGACGCGAGGCATGCGGTCCACGTGCCGCTGTCGAGGCGGCACTGGTACGTCTCGTCACCGGCTGCGCCGAGGAAGGCGAAGGCGGACTGCCCGGCGGTCACGAAGCCAGACGGCCCCGAGGCGATCACCGGCGCCGAGGCGGGCGGCGCGAGGTCGACGATCCACGTGGTCGAGGTCGGCGTGCCGACGTTGCCTGCGCCGTCGAGCTGGCGAATCTGCACGGTGTGCGAACCCTCGCCGATCGTGCCCGTCGCGAACGGGCTGGTGCATGCCGCCCACGCGCCGGCGTCGAGCTTGCACTCCGTGGCCACGGCATCGCCGGTGAGATTGAACGACACGCTCGCGGTCGTCTGCGCATTGACCGCGGCGGGGCTGCCCGTGACCGTCACGGCACCCGGCGGCACCAGGTCGACCGTCCACGTGACGCTCGTCGATGCACTCACGTTCCCGGCGCTGTCGACGGCGCGCGTGACGAGCGTATGACTACCGGAGGCGAGGCCCGTGTACGGCGACGCGCATGGTGCCCACGCGCCACCGTCGAGCTGGCACTCGAGCGTGGAGCCGGCCTCCTTGGTGAAGGTGAATGCCGCCGACGTCTGGTTGGTCGGGCTGGCCGGCTGCGTGGCG
>CAINDT010000428.1 GCA_903847495.1 uncultured Actinomycetes bacterium | reverse complement strand
CGTGCATCCATGCTGTTCCCTCCCCAGAGAACGGGTGGCTCAGCGCCACGGTGTGCCGATCCTACTTGCTGCCGGAGTCGTCTGCAGTGTCCCGGTTCGCAATGCGGTCCTTGGCGCGGACGTCGGCGGTGCACCCGCAGTCTGCGCCCTCGATCAAGGCGCGGGCGGCACCGGAGCGCATGTCCGCGGCCGTGGTGTCGACGTTGCGCGACACGAGCAGGGCGGCGCCGACGAGCACGACAAGGCAGACGAGGGTCGCGAGGAGCGCCCTCACCGCCACCTACCGCCCTTCGAGCTTTCGGTCGCCACGCCGGCGGATGAATTCCGCGACGAACGCGAGGATGAAGCTGAGGACGATCATCACCGTGGCGACCGGGATCAGCGTCTGCGTCTTCTCCGGGAACTTCAGGCCGGAGTAGAGGTACACGGGATACGTCGGCTGGTCACCGGCGATGAAGGACGCGATCACGACCTCGTCGATCGAGAAGACGAAGGAGATCAGGAACGCGGACATGATCGACGGGACGATCAGCGGCAGCATCACGCGGCCGAACATCTGCAGACCGGACGCTCCGAGATCGTAGGCGGCCTCCTCAAGGCGCTTGTCGATGCTGGCGATGCGGGGCAGCAGGATCAGCACCGCGAAGGGCAGTGCGATCACGACGTGTCCGATCATCACGCTGGCCAGGCCGAGGCCGATCGGGATCAGGCCCTTCTGGAACATCAGCAGCAGCGCGACACCGAGCACCACGGTCGGCACGACGAGCGGCACGAGGATCAGCGCGGAGATGAGCGATTTGCCGCGTACGTGGCGACGGGCCAGCGGGTACGAGGCCATCAGCGCGAGCAGCGTGGCGAGCGCAGCGGAGATCAGGCCGACGCGGATCGAGGCCCACAGTGCCTGACGGATCTCCTGCGACTTGAACGCGCGGGTGTACCACTCGGTCGTCAGGCCCTCGAGCGGGAAGGCCGCCACGGTGCCGTCGTTGAACGAGAAGACGATCAGCAGGATCGTCGGCAGGTACAGCACGACCAGGAAGAGCGCGAAGAACGCCGTCAGCAGGATCTTGCCGTTGGGCGAGATGACGACGAACGTCTCGGTGTTGCGGCGACGAGCCATCAGAGGTTGCCTCCGGCGCCCGAGCGCAGGAAGCGCGCGGTCGCGAACGTGAGCAGCAGCACGACGCCGAGCAGGAACAGCGCCATCACGGAGCCGAACTGCCAGTTGAAGGCGCCGCCGACGAACTGGCTCGCCAGCGACTGCCCGTACATCGTGCCCTGCGTACCACCGACGAGTGTGGGGGTGATGTACTCGCCGATCGACGGGATGAAGACGAACAGGAAGGCGGCGACGATGCCCGGCGCGATGATCGGCAGGCTGATCTTGCGGAAGGCCTGCCAGCGCGTGGCGCCGAGGTCCATCGCGGCCTCGAGCAGGCGACGGTCGATCGTCTCGAACGACAGGAAGATCGGCAGGCAGATGAAGGGCACCCAGGCATACGTGAGCACCACGATCACCGTGAATTGGCTGTAGATCAGGAAGGACAGCGGAGCGGTCTCGTCGACGAGACCGATCGCCATCAGGCCCGAGTTGATCAGGCCCTGATCACCGAGGATCACCTTCCACGCGAAGACGCGCAGCAGGTACGAGGTGAGGAACGGTGCGATCACGATCAGCAGCCATGTGTACTTCGACTTGCCGATGCAGAAGGCGAGGAAGTAGGCGACAGGGATCGCGATGATCACGGCCGTGATCGACGAGGTCATCGCCATCGTCACCGACTTGAAGAAGAGGCGCATGTACTGCCCGTCGGAGGAGAGCTCGACGACGCGCAGCAGGCGGTCGCCCGCCGGAATGGTCATGAACGGCAGCAGCAGCAGGATGAACGCGATGCCCACGACCCACGAGCCGCGATCCTTGAAGCGCCCGCCACTGACGGCGAGCACGAGCAGCACGATGAAGACCAGCGCGACGAGCATCGTCGGAACCGTGAACTCGGTGCCCGGCACCTTGACGATCACGCCGACGTTGACGAGCTTGGACCACAGCTCGGTGGTGAAGCCGTTCAGCTCGCCGTTGAGCGCCGCCAGCGCCTCGGTCGGCGAGAAGCGCCGCAGGGCGATGCTGAACAGGAAGATGTAGTAGAGCGGCGCGAGGAAGAACAGGCCCAGGACGATCAGCATCGGGGCGAGCAGCCCGTACGTGGACAGGGCGGAGCCCCCGTCATTGCGGGTCTCGCGACGGGTCCGCTTGAGCGGGACCTTCGGTTCCTGGGAGACAGCAGCCATGGTGATGCGAGGCGGGGCGGGGGTGGGGGCCGGCCGGAGCCGACCCCCACCGAAACCGCTTAGGCCGACTTGACCTCCTGGCCGGCCGTGATGTACTCGCGGTAGTTCGGCAGCGGAGCCTCGAACCACGCGTTCGGCGGCTCCCAGGCCTCCGGCTTGTCGATGTCGAACGCCGAGATGAGCGCCTTGTCCTGGATCAGGTCGATGACGCCCTTCTGCTGCGCGGACGCGTACTGGAAGTTGTCCGTCAGCCCCGCGCCGGCCTCCGGCGTGTTGGCAGCGGCCATCGCCAGCGACGCGCGACCCGGCTGCTTCGTGGCCGAGCTCAGCACCATGCCGCAGACCCAGGCCAGGCGGCCCTGCGTCGGCGACATGTACTTGATGTTGCGGTCCTTCATCTTCGGGTGGTTCTTGATCTTCCAGTACCCGTCAGGCCACGTGTAGGTGGCGACCAGGTTGCCGTTGACGAAGTCGTTGACCGTGTCGGTCTGCGACGTCCAGTAGTTGCGCAGGTTCGGCTTGATCTTGAGGGCCGTCTCCTTGGCCGCCGCGATCTGCTCCGTCGTCATCACGTTCGGGTCGACCG
>CAINDT010000427.1 GCA_903847495.1 uncultured Actinomycetes bacterium | reverse complement strand
CGACGAGCTCGCGCATGCGGTGCAGCTCCTCGGCGAACCCGACCAGCGGGATCATGATCTCGGGGCGCGGATCGCCGCCCTTGGCCTTCAGCTGGTGGGCGGCTCGCATGATCGCGCGCGCCTGCATCCGGTAGATCTCCGGGAACAAGAGGCCCAGGCGGCAGCCGCGGGTGCCGAGCATCGGGTTCGACTCGGTCAGTTCCTTCACGCGGGCGAGGAGGGCCTCGGCGGCGGCGAGGTCGCCCTCCGCACTGTGCTCCTTGATGCGCTCTACGTTGCGGGAGGCCTCGAGCAGCGGCGGCAGGAACTCGTGCAGCGGCGGGTCGAGCAGGCGGATCGTGACGGGCAGGCCGTCCATCGCCTCGAGGATGCCGACGAAGTCGAGCTCCTGCATCGGGCCAATCTGGTCGAGTGCCACCTCGCGCTCGGGATAGTCGTTGGCGAGGATCATCTCGCGCACGACCGGCAGGCGCGCCTCGCTCATGAACATGTGCTCGGTGCGGCAGAGACCGATGCCCTCGGCGCCGAAGCCGCGGGCGCGCGCGGCGTCCTCGGGCGTGTCGGCGTTGGCCCGCACGCGCAGGCGGCGAATGTCGTCGGCCCAGGCGGTGATGCGCTGGAAGTAGTCGTCGAAGCGCGGCGGCACGAGCGGCATGGCACCGGCGAAGATCTCGCCGGTCGAGCCGTCCATCGTGAGGGTCTCGCCCTCCTTGATGGTTCGGCCACCGATGATCACGCTGCGGCCCTGGATATCGATCTGCAGGCCCTCGACGCCCGCGACGCACGGCTTGCCCATACCGCGCGCGACGACGGCCGCGTGCGAGGTCATGCCGCCGTGGGCGGTGATGACGCCCTGCGCGACGATCACGCCGTGGATGTCGTCGGGCGTGGTCTCCCAGCGCACGAGGATCACGGGCGTGCCGGCCTTGCCTCGACGCTCGGCCGTGTCGGCATCGAGCACGACCTCGCCCACGCCGGCACCCGGCGAGGCGTTGAGACCGCTGGCGAGCAGATCGCGCGGCGCGTCGGGATCGATCGTCGGATGCAGCAGCTGGTCGAGCTGCTTGGGGTCGATGCGCTGGACCGCCTGCTCCTTGGTGATCACGCCCTCGTCGACCATGTCGCACGCGACCCGGACGGCGGCCTGCGCGGTGCGCTTGCCGTTGCGGGTCTGCAGCAGGTAGAGCTTGCCCTGCTCGATCGTGAACTCGATGTCCTGCATGTCGCCGTAGTGCGCCTCGAGGCGCGCCATCGTGGCGAGCAGCTCGGCGTAGGCCTCGGGCAGCTCGCCCTCGAGCTCCACGAGCGGTCGGGGCGTACGGATACCGGCGACGACGTCCTCGCCCTGCGCGTTCACCAGGAACTCGCCGTACAGCTCTTTCGCGCCGGTGGCCGGGTTGCGCGTGAAGCACACGCCCGTGGCGGACGTCTCGCCCAGGTTGCCGAAGACCATCTGCATGATGTTCACGGCCGTGCCGAGATCATCCGGGATGTCGTTGGCGCGACGGTAGACGGCAGCGCGCGGGTTCTGCCACGAGTCGAAGACGGCGTTGATCGCGAGGCGCAGCTGGTCGCGCGGGTCGTCGCCGAAGGCGTCGGCCCCCGCGGACTCGGCGACGATCCCCTTGAACGTGGCGACGAGCTCCTGCAGATCCTCAGCGCTCAGGTCGGTGTCGTTCTTCACGCCGCGCGTCTTCTTCAACTGCGACAGCGCGTGCTCGAAGTCGTCGGACGGCACGCCAAGCACGACCTCGCCGAACATCTGCACGAAACGGCGATACGAGTCCCAGGCGAAGCGCGGGTTGCCGCTCTCGGCAGCCAGGCCCTGCACCGCAGCGTCGTTGATGCCGAGGTTGAGGATCGTGTCCATCATGCCCGGCATCGAGAACACGGCACCGGAGCGCACGCTCACGAGCAGCGGCTTGTCGGGGTCGCCGAGTTTGCGGCCGGTGCGCTCCTCGAGCGCGGCGAGGCGTTCGAGCACGCCTTCCCAGAGGCCTTCGGGCCACGTACCACCCGCGTTCATCGCGTCGACGCAGGCCTCCGTCGTGACGGTGAAGCCGTCGGGAACGGGCACGCCGATGCGCTGCATCTCAGCGACATTGGCGCCCTTGCCGCCGAGGAGGTTGCGCATCTCGGCGGATCCCTCGGACTGGTCGTAGACGAACTTCTTCACGGTGTCGCGGCTCCTGGGAGGTCCTTGTCGTGAACCCTAGTCGCCACCACCCCCGCATTACCCCCGTTCGGCGGGGGATTGCGCGACACTATGGGGACTTCCACGGGAGGCAGGCAATGAGGATCGTCAGCGGCGGCACCAGTTCGGAGCTCTACGGCGGCCGGTTCACCGGCACCGTGCGACTCGAAATGCTCGACGAGGCGCCCGACGGCAGCGTGCCCGACATCGCGCGGGTGTCGTTCGATGACGGCGCCTGCACGTTCTGGCACTCCCACCCGGGCGGGCAGAAGCTGCTGGTGCTCGAGGGGCTCGGCCGCGTGGGCATGGAGGACGGCGAGACGATCCTCGAGCCCGGCGACTACGTCGATGCGCCTGCCAATGAGCGCCATTACCACGGCGCCGCCGCCGGCCACGCCTGCACGTTCCTCGCGATCACGTGGGGCACCACCGACTGGGAGGAGCTCGCGCCGTGAGCACAGAGGCCGACTTCGTCATCATCGGCGGCGGCTCCGCCGGTGCCGCCACCGCCGCGCGCCTGGCCGAGGCCGGCCGCGACGTGATCCTCGTCGAGGCCGGACCCGACTACGGACCGCACGGCGCGCCGGGCTGGCCGTTCGACCTCGTCGACGCCACCACGCTCGCACTCTCCCACGACTGGGGCTACACGAGTGGTGACGGGCGCTGGGCGTTCGAGCGCGCCCGCGTGATCGGCGGCTGCTCCGCCCACAATGGCGCGATCGCGGCCGTGGGCCATCGCGCGGACTACGACGCCTGGGGCCTGCCCGGCTGGACCGCCGACGACGTGGCGCCGCTGTTCGACACCGTTGTCGAGCAGATGCGCGTGCGCACCTACGCCGACGACGAGGCGGTGCCGTTTCACCGTCACTGCCTCGAGGCCACGGAGGCGCTCGGCTGGAAGATGTCGTCCGACCTTTGCGATCTTGACGGCAACGACGGTTTCGGTCTCGAGACCGTCAACGTCGTTGGCCGCACACGCTGGAACACCGCCTACGCGTATCTGGATCCGGTGCGCGGGCTCCACAATCTGACGATCCTCGACCGCACGCTCGTCGACCGCTTCGAGGAGACCCCTGACGGTGTGATCGTGCACGCCGTCAGCGACGGTCGTGCCTACAGGATCACGGCGGGCACGCTCGTGCTCGCCGCGGGCGTATACGGCACGCCGCTGATCCTCCAGCGCTCCGGCATCGGCGATCCCGAGCGCCTGCGTGCCGTCGGCGTGGAGCCCGTG
>CAINDT010000426.1 GCA_903847495.1 uncultured Actinomycetes bacterium | reverse complement strand
GCCGGGCCAGGACGAGTCGAGCCCGAAGGCCACCATCACCACGCCCGTCACCAGGCCACCGATCAACGGCCAGAGAAAGGTCGTGCGGATCTGCCGGAGCGACGCTCGACGCCACGCGATCAGGGGGCCGATGCCCATCAGGAGCAGGAGCGGCAGGCCGAAGGCGATCACGAAGAACTCGTAGAACGGCGTGGAGACCGACTCGCGGACCTGGCCGACCGCCTCGGTGATGAGCGGGTAGACGACGCCCCAGAGGACGGCGAAGGCGAGGCCGACGAGGAGCAGGTTGTTGAAGAGGAACGTCGCCTCGCGGCTGACGATGGACTCCATGCGCTGATCCGCCTTGAGCATCGGCAGACGCCAGAGGATCAGCGCGAACGAGCCGCCGATCAGCACGACGAGCGCGGCCATGAAGTACCAGCCGATGTCGGTGGCGACGAAGGCGTGGATTGACGACAGGATGCCGCTGCGCGTGAGGAACGTGCCGAAGATCGAGAGCGCGAAGGCGCCCGCGACCAGCGCAATGTTCCAGACCTTGAGCATGCCCTTGCGCTCCTGCACCATCACGGAGTGCAGGAAGGCCGTGGCGACGAGCCACGGCATCAGCGCGGCGTTCTCGACGGGATCCCACGCCCAGAAGCCGCCCCAGCCGACCTCGGTGTACGCCCAATGGGAGCCGAGCAGCATGCCGATACCGAGGAAGCCCCACGCCACGAGCGTCCAGCGGCGCGAAGCGACGACCCAGCGGGCGTCGGTGCGCCCGGCGAGCATCGCCGCCATGGCGAGGGCGAACGGGATCGCCAGACCGACGTAGCCGAGGTACAGGCTCGGCGGGTGGAGGGCCATGTACGGGTTCTGCAGCGACGGATTGAGTCCGAGGCCGTCGGCGGGCGCGGGCTGCGTGACGAACGGGCTGGCCGGCACCACGAGCAGCAGCAGGAAGAACCCGGTGATCAGCGAGAGCACCATGATCATCCACGGCTGGAGCTCGCCGAGGACGTTGCGTGTGCTGCGCAGGCCGAGCAGGCTGAAGACGGAGAGGATCGTCACCCACAGCAGCAGCGAGCCGGCCTGGGAGCCCCACCATGCGGTGATCAGATACACGGTGGGCAGCGACCGCGAAGACGTGTCGGCGACGACCTTGAACGAGAAGTCGTGCGTGAAGAGCGCGTAGAGGAAGATCGCGTCGGCGATCAGGACGAGGGCGAAGATCCCCCAGAGGGCGTGACGGGCGCTGACCAGGAAGCGGCGGTCGTGGCCGGTGGCGGCCCACAGCGATGCGCCAGCGGCGTAGACGGCGACGAGGAGCCCGAGGATCAGCGCGCCTTGGCCGATCAGTGCCACGTCAGTCCTCCGCGGCTCAGGACTTCGTGTCCGACGTCGTCGCCTTGTCCGTGTACTTGGACGGGCACTTCGTCACGAGCGTGTCGGGTACCGCGGTGAAGACGCCGTTCTTCAGCGTGCCGTCGATGACGACGTCGCGGCCGACCTTGTACGCATCCGGGACGGAGCCGGTGTAGACGACTTGGAGCGTCTCGGAGCTCTTGTAGTCCTTGACGGTGAAGCGCATGCCGCTGGGATCGGACGCGTCGCCGCTCGTCTGCAGGACCTTCCCCTCGAGGCGCACCTTCTCGCCCTCGTAGGCCTGAGCCTGCGCGACCATCAGCACGGGAATCGACGAATCGGCGAAGGCCGTGTAGACCGCGAACGTGCCCAGCAGCGACGCCACGACCAGCGCGACGACGAGCCGCACATGGCGGAAGCCCTGCTTGGGCTGCTCGGGGGTGGCGGCAGGCGTCTCGCTCACGTCACCAAGTCTATCGGAGGCTTTCGGATTTCAGCCGTATTAGGCGGCGTCGGGGTAGCTCTCGTCAATGCGCTGCAGCTCCTCGCGCATCTCGGCACGGTCGATGTACGACATCGCGTCGGCGTAGCCCTGGCTGTAGGCGGTGCGCAGATACCACCCGATCAGCTCCGGATCCCAGTTCTCGCGCGGGACGTCGAACAGCTCCGCCCAGAGTCCGGCCAGCCGGAGGTCGAGCAGCCGTGCGAGGTCCTCGTGCGCTTCCACCTGACGAGCACGCTAGTCAGGGCGCCGGACACGGGGCCGTCAGGCGGTATCGTGCGCGGCGTGGCCGTCGCCTTCACCGTAGATGCACCACGCCCGTTCGAGGCCAATCCGGGCATCATCGCCGTCCGCGCGAAGCGGCCGCTCGATGCCCTCGAGGTGCGCGTCGACGGCAAGCGCTACCGGCTGCTACCGCTGGAGAAGCCGGCGAAGCGGGTGACGGTTGGTCCACTCGGGCTGCCGTCGCGTGACCTCAAGGTGACGGTGATCGGGTGGGCGAACGGCAAGGTCGTCGGGCGGTACACGGCGACCAACGTGCTCGGTCTGCCCCGCTCGGCGTTCGTCTCCCGCCCCATCTCGACGACGCCCCTGCTGGCACAGCGCCGCCTGGCGCGCCTGCAGAAGCCGCCGGGGTCCTCGGCGGCGTGGGCGGTCAACATGACGTCGGGGCGCGGCGCATCGTGGAATGCGGGCGCACGCTTCTCCGCCGCCAGCACAGTGAAGCTGCCGATCATGCTGACGTACCTGATCGGCCTCAAGCGCGACCCGGTGGGCGCGCGTGAGTGGGGCACGCTCCAGTCGATGATCCGCAGCTCGTCGAACGACGCGGCCAACACGATGCTCGAGGCGATTGGCGGCAGCACGGCGGCGGGCGGCGCGAAGTCGACGGCTGTCGCCAAGCGTCTCGGCGCGTTTCGCACCGATGTCGCTGCGGGCTACCTGCCGGGCCAGGACCGCCGCAGGGTCAATCCCCCGGTCCGCGTCAACGACCAACCGGTGACGAAGTGCTGCAAGATCACGACGGCGCACGATCTGGGCGTGATCATGCAGGCGCTCGTGCAGGCCGCGGGCAATACGGGGCGCGCGCATCGCCTCGGCCTGACGGCGCGCGATGCCCGCGTCGCTCTCTGGCTCCTCGCCCACACCAGCTATCCGGGGCTGTTCGATCCGTGGACGCCGTACGTGACGGCGCACAAGATCGGCTACGTCGAGGTCGTGTGGCACGACGTGGCGGCGATCTTCGCGCCGACGGGAACGCTGGTGACGGTGGCGCTGACGGAGAACAGCGGCGGCGCGAGCGAGTCGGCGGCCGCCGCCTTCGCACACGGCGTGCTCAACATCGTGGAGACGGGCCTCACCGGCCCGACGCAACCGCTCACGACCCCGTAGATACGATGCGGGTGTGAGTGCCGCCGCTTTCGAGGGCCTGACCACGGCCCAGGTCGAGGAGCGTCGACGCGCGCTCGGCGAGCCGATGCCGGATCGGACGAGCATTCCGCTGCGCGCGATCATCCGCCGCAACGTCTTCACGCTGATCAACCTGATCACGCTCGGGTTCCTCGTGCTGATCCTGATCGCGGGGGCGTGGAAGGACGCGCTCTTCGCCGGCGTGATCGTGATCAATACCTTCATCGGGATCATCCAAGAGGTGCGGGCGAAGCGCACGCTGGATCGGCTCGCGCTGCTGATCGCGCCGCGCGCGACCGTGCGTCGCGACGGCACGACGTGCGAGGTCCTTGCCGATGAGGTGGTGCCGGACGACATCGTCGAGCTGCAGCCCGGCGATCAGGTAGTGGCCGACGGCGAGGTCGTCGAGGCGCGCGGGCTGGCGATCGACGAGTCGATCCTGACCGGCGAGGCGGATCACGTCTCGCGGCGCGCGGGCGACACGATCTACTCCGGCTCGTACTGCGCGGCAGGCGCGGGCGTGTACCGCGTCACGGCCGTCGGCGCCGCCGCGTACGCCAATCGGCTGACGAGCGCGGCGAAGCAGGCCACGGATCAGCGCTCACCGCTGCAGCTCGACATCGATCGGCTGCTGCGCGTGCTGCTCCTGTCGATGGTGCCGCTGTCGGCGGCGCTGCTGATCGCCTTCCGCTTCCACGAGACCGACTTCCAGCAGGCGGCGGAGACCGCGACGGCGGGCCTCATCTCGGTCGTGCCGGAGGGGCTAATCCTGCTGACGAGCATCACGTTCGCGCTCGGCGCCGTCAAGCTCGGCCGGGCCGGAGCCCTGGTGCAGCGCCTCAACGCGGTCGAGTCGCTGGCCGGCGTCGACACGATCTGCGTGGACAAGACGGGCACGTTGACGGATGGATCGCTGCGGCTGGCGAACGTCGTCGCCGCGCCGGAACGCACGGAGGACGGCGTGCGGCGCCTCGTGGCGCGACTCGCGGCGTCGGCGGAGATCCGCTCGGGCTCGTCCGACGCGATCGCAGCGGCGATTCCCGCACCCGCGGAGGCGGTGCTGGCGGAGCTGCCGTTCTCGTCGCGGTGGAAGTGGTCGGGCGTGCAGCTGGCCGACACCACGATCGTGCTCGGTGCGCCCGAGGTGCTCGGCTCAGGCCCCCTGGCCGAGACGGTCACCGCATTCCAGGAGCAGCGCGGCCGCGTACTCGTCGTCGGCACCGCCAGTGGGCTGCCACCGATCCCCGAGGACGATGACGGCCCTCTCCCCCTGCCCGTCGCCTTCGAACCGGCGGGGCTGATCGTGCTGGAGGAGCAGATGCGCGCCGACGCAGCCGAGGTCGTCGCGTTCTTCCGCGCGCAGGGCGTGGATCTCAAGGTGATCTCAGGCGACGCGCCGCGCACGGTCGAGGCGGTCGCCGAGGCAGCGGGCTTCGGCGACACCACGGCGATCAGCGGCACCGATCTGCCGATGGGCGATCTCGAGGCGATGGGCGACGTCGCGGTGGCGCACAGCGTGTTCGGCCGCATCACGCCAGAGCAGAAGCGCGAGCTCGTTGATGCGCTGCGCCGACGCGGCCGCTACGTGGCGATGATCGGCGACGGCGTCAACGACGTGCCGGCGATGAAGGCGGCTCGGATGTCGATCGCGCTCGGCTCAGGCTCGCAGATCGCCAAGGGCGTCAGCGACATGGTGCTGCTCAACGGCTCGTTCTCGTCGCTGCCGCAGGGTGTCGCCGAGGGGCGTCGCATCCTCTCGAATATCCGCCGCGTCGCGAAGCTGTTCGTGGTGAAGAGCTCCTTCGCCGCGGTGCTGATCCTCACGATCGGCGTGGCGGGCGAGGCCTATCCCCTGCTCCCGCGCCACCTGTCGCTCGCCGGCGCCTTCACCGTCGGCATTCCGGCCTTCCTGCTGGCCGTCGCACCCAGCGTGGGCATGCCGACGAAGGTGCCGTTCCTGCGCGACCTCCTGCGCTTCAGCGTGCCGGGTGGCATCGTCAGCGCCATCGGCGTGCTCGCGGCGTACACGATCACCCGCAGCATCCCGGGCCACGACCTCGTCGACGCGCGCTCAGCGGCGCTGCTGGTGCTGATCCTGATCGGCTACTACCTGATCCTGCTGCTCGAAGACGAGGCGATCGAGCAGTCCCACGTGCGCGCCTGGGGCGTCGGCGTCCTGATGGCGTGCCTCGTCGTCGGCATCCTCGGGGCGTACTACATCCCCTTCATCGCGAACTTCTTCGAGATCGATCCGCCCGACTTCTCCGAGTGGCTCGTGATCCTCGGCTCCGTCGCGATCGCGATCGGCATCCTCGGCGTGCACGGCTTCCGCGCACCGCTGTTCGTGCGGAGCCTCTTCCAGCACGCGCGGCCCGTCGAGGACTGACCGCGCGGCCTGACCGCGCGGCCTGATCCTTCGGCGTGCTCAGTCGGCGGTGACGGGCGCCGGAGCGCTATCGCTCCCGCCGGAGCCCTCGCCCCCGTTGCCCTTGCCGCGTCCGCGGCCACCGCGACGGCGGCGGCGCTTCTTCGGCGCATCGCCCTCGGCGCGCGGCTCGGACGAGCCCTGTGTGGGCGTCTCGGCGACGGCGTCGGGATTGTCGACGATCGCCTCCTCAACCTCACCGGACTCCTCGGCGGCCTCGATCTCCTCGGCCCGCGCGATCTCCTCGGGCGAGAGCTTCGGCAGCGGCTTGTCGATGCCCCAGCGCTGGATCTCGCGCTTGAGGAGCTTCTCGATGGCCTCGAGCTTCGGCTTCTCCTTGTTGGAGACGAACGAGATGGCGAAGCCCTCGCGGCCGACGCGGCCGGTGCGGCCGATGCGGTGCACGTAGACCTCGGGCTCGTCGGGCAGGTCGTAGTTCACGACGTGCGTGACGTGGCTGACGTCGAGGCCGCGCGAGGCGACGTCGGTCGCCACGAGGATCGGGATCCGCTTGCCGCGGAACGCGATCATCACGGAGTCGCGGGCACCCTGGCCCATGTCGCCGTGCAGCGCGCGGACCTTGTGGCCGCGGCGCTTGAGGTCATCGGCGAGCTTCTGCGTGCCGATCTTGGTGCGGGCGAAGATGATCGTGGTGGGCGGCTTCATCTCCTCGAGGAAGCGCTCCAGCAGCTCGAGCTTGTCGCGACCCTCGGCGTACGCAATGCGCTGCTCGATCGTGTCGACCGTGATCTCCTTGGAGGCGATCTTCACGTACTCGGGGCTGTGCAGCTCTTCCTCGGCCAGCTTCTTGATCGGGTCCGGCATGGTCGCGCTGAACAGCGCGGTCTGCTTGCCCCACGGCGTGCGCTTCATGATGTCGCGCACGTCATCGATGAAGCCCATCGACAGCATCTCGTCGGCCTCGTCGAGGACG
>CAINDT010000425.1 GCA_903847495.1 uncultured Actinomycetes bacterium | reverse complement strand
CGCCGGCACCGTGCGCGCACGCACCGCGATTCTGGCGCTCCCCGCGCCGTTTATCCCGGCCCTGCTCGGCACTGCGCTGCCGGGTGACACGGCGGCGGCACTTGATCGCGTCACGATCGGCCCGACGACGGTGCTCAGCGTGTTGACGGACGAGACCGACCCAATGCCGTGGGACGACATCTACTCGCTGCTCACGCCGGACTGCCGCTTCAACATGTTCTTCAACCACTCAAACGCGCTGCACGCAACCGGTGCGCCGAAGCAGGGGAGCCTGCTGATGGTCTACGGCGGCGGCGGGCGCGCCCGCGCGCTGGCGGGCCTTTCGGAGGCCGAGATGGAGCGGGCCTTCCTCGATGATCTGCACCGCCTCTACCCGCAGACGCGGGGGCGCATCGCAGAGACGTGGCTGATGCCCTGGCACTACGCCGTGCCGCACGCGACGCCCGGACGCTGGCGCGTGCAGGAGACCCTCGAGCGGGGGATCGCGGACCGCATCTTCCTCGCCGGCGACTGGGTCGGCGAATTCGGTGCGATGGAGACCGCAGCCTCGACCGGCGTTGATGCGGCCGCCTCTGTCATGCGGGTGCTCGACGCGGGTGCAGGCTCGTGACGTTGGTAGGCTGGCGCTTCGCCAGAAGGAGAAGGCACGCATGACGTCGATCGACGATCTCAAGGGCTTCAGCTACCCGCTCACCCCTGGCGGGAAGTCATCGATCGTCGGCGACATGCCATGGCATTACGCCACGGAGTACCTCAACATCTCCTACCGGGCCGATCCCGATGTGATCGCGTCGTACCTGCCGGCACCGCTCGAGCCGGGCCCCGAGCCCGACATGGCATACGTGGCCTTCAGCCGCTGGTGGTCGGTCTGGGATGCGGACCAAGACCTGGCGTTTACGAACCCCGAGCGCACGCAGTACCAGGAGGCGGCGATCTGGGTCAACTGCTCCTACAAGGGCGAGCCCGGGCAGATCTGCCTGCAGATCTGGGTCAGCAACGACTTCACGATGGCGCGCGGCTGGTTCATGGGCTTCGCCAAGAAGCTCGGCCAGGTGCACATCAGCGACTACCACCCGCTCAATCCGGTGCAGCAGCCGATCGGTCCGGGCAGCCGCCTCAAGGGGTACGTCGTCGCGCACGGTGAGCGCCTCGTCGAGGGCACGATGGAGGTCGAGCGCCGCATCACGCGCGAGGAGCTGCCGGCGCCGATGGGGCGACCGCTCTTCCACATCCGGCATTTCCCGAGCATCGTGCGCGGCGCCAAGCCGTCGGTGCTCGAGCTGGTGCGCCTCGGAGCCGAGAACATGACGTTCGGCGAGGAGCTCTGGGTCGGCAAGGGCGACCTGACGTTCCTGCCGTCCGACATCGAGGAGCACATGGCGTTGGCGCCGAAAGAGATTGTCGGCGCCTACCGCTACTCGTCGGGATACACGTTCCCCGGCGGCGAAGTGCTGCATTCCTGGGTCTGAGGTGCTGCGCGCGGGGTCGTGGTGCGCCGTTTTGTCGCGCCCGGCGCGACCCTGACTGACCAGTCAGGAGGGTGCTATGCTTGCTCTATGAGCAGTGCCCACATCTCGCTTCCCGCCGACGCGTACCGCTCCGAGGCCGCGTTCGAGAGCGAGATCGACAGCGTGTTTCGACGCACGTGGGCCTGCGTTGGTCGGTCCGAGCACGTCGCGGAGCCCGGCGCGTACTACGCAACCGACGTCGCCGGACAGAACATCGTTGTCGTGCGCGACCATGATGGCGAGCTGCGTGCGTTCCACAACGTCTGCCGGCATCGCGGTGCGCTGCTGTGCGATGCCGGTGCCGGCACGCTGAAGCGCGCCATCAAGTGTCCGTACCACGCCTGGGCCTACGGACTCGATGGCCAGTTGATTGGCACGCCGAACGTGCGTCCCGACGAGATTGACCGCTCCCAGTACGGGCTTCACCGCATGCCCGTTGCCGAGTGGGAGGGCACGCTGTTTGTCGATCTCGGGGGACAGGCCGGCTCGTTCGCGGACTACATCGCGTCCCACGACGACGACCCGCGCGCACTTGAGCGCTTTAACGCGGGCGACCTCCGCATTGCACGCACCACGACGCGCGAGGTGGCCGCCAATTGGAAGATCGTGGTCGAGAACTACCGCGAGTGTCTGCACTGCCCGACGGTGCATCCTGAGCTCGTCGACATGATCCCGGCCTACCGCAGTGGTGGCATCGCCGAAGCCGAGCCGCGCGCCGACTATGGCGTGGGCATCAAGGACGGTGCAGTCGCGCTCACCCTGTCGGGTACCACCACGATTCCGCCGCTGCCCGGCATTACGGAGGAAGAGAGCCGGTCCGTGTACGGCGCCTACCTGTTCCCGAACAGCATGGTCGATGTTCAAGGGAACTATGCGACCCTGACGACGCTCCTGCCACGTGGTGCCAACTGCACTGTGGTGGTCACCGACTACCTGCTGCCGCCCGACGTCATCGCTGACCCGGCGATGGAGTCCGGACTGGAACAGCTCATGCAGTTCATGGAACTCGTGGTGGATCAGGACAGCGTGGTTGCCGAGCGCGCCCAGCAGGGCATCAGCTCGCGCGCGTTCGACCACGGGGTCTATCCCGAGAAGGACGCTGCGCTGCACGCGTTCAACGAGCGCTACCGCGCTCTCGTCGCCGGCACCACCTGAGGTCGCGTCAGACGAGCGGTTCGGACGCCTGGCCTCGCTGGATGCGATCCAGCGTGCCATCGCGCTGGGCGGCCAGAAATTCGTCGCCCGCCAGCTCGATCATCTGCGCGAAGCGGTAGCCCTGCGTGCGTGGTTCAGCAGCGCCTGCCTCGCGCAGCCCGGCGAGGCGTCCCGGCTCGCCGAGGCGATAGCCGCGATGGT
>CAINDT010000424.1 GCA_903847495.1 uncultured Actinomycetes bacterium | reverse complement strand
GGCATCATCGCCTACGTCGTGATCGCCGTCCTGCGCGGCAAGCCGTGGAGCGTTCACCCGCTGCTGTACGGCTGCGCGGCACTGTTCGTCTGGTACTTCATCTACGGCGCGATCTAGCGATGCGGCCGCGGTGCATGCTCCGGCGAAAAGCCGGACGTGCACCGCGGCCTTCCGCTTCTCCTGCTCGTCTGTCTAGTTCTCGCCGCCTGCGGCGGCACGCAGCAGCGCGATGCCAAGGTCGGCGGCTCAGCCGCACTGACGGCGCCACAGCCCCCCGCAGGGGCCTCATCGGTGCTGACCGGCTCGATGCAGAGCGTCGAGGGCTCTCCCGTCGCACTCGATTCCTACCTCGGCAAGGTCGTGCTCGTCGTCAACACCGCGTCGCGCTGCGGCTACACATCGCAGTACGGCGACCTGCAGAAGATCTACGAGCGATACGGCGACCAGGGCTTCGTCGTCCTCGGCTTCCCGTCGAACGACTTCCAGCAGGAGTACGCGGACGACGGTGAGATCAAGACGTTCTGCTCCACGAACTTCGGCGTCACCTTTCCGCTCTTCTCCCGCACCTCCGTCGTCGGGCCGAGTGCGAATCCCGTCTTCGCCGCCCTCGCCGCCGAGCCCGACGGGATCGGCGCGCCGCCCGAGTGGAACTTCACCAAGTACCTGCTCGACCAGAACGGCGTGCCCGTGGCGCGCTGGCCCTCGAACATGGATCCGGCCGCGCCCAGCGTGACCAACGTGATCGAGGCGCTGCTGGCAAAGCCGGCGTAGGTCTGCGGGAACGTCGCGACCGAAAGGGGTTCCACGCGCTGTACCGTCCGGGTGCCATGACGATGCATGACACCGAGACGGCCACACACCCGCCGGCCACGGGTCTGCGCTGGGTCCCGGCGACGCGACTCGCGCGCTGGGGTCTCGGGCTCGGCGTGCTCGGATTGCTGTTGATGCCGGCCTGGATGCTGTTCGGACCGGTAGGCGCGTTCCCCCAGTTGATCCTCATGGCCGCCGGCGGCGTGTGCTGCCTGCTCGCGATCATCCGACAGCGCGAGCGCGCGGTGCTCGCGTTCGTCGGGCTTCTGCCGCTACTCCTCGTGGTGGTGACCTTCGTCGGCGAGTTCGCACTGCCGCACTGAGCGCCACTACGCTGATCGCGTGACGACACGCACGCCAACGGCGGACTGGGTAACCCTCAAAGACCTTGAGCACGACCCGCATCCCACACTCGCGCGCCTGCGCGCGATCGGCCACGTCGTGTGGGTCCCGGTCCTCAACGGTTGGGTCGTCACCACCCGCGACGAGAACCTCGCCGCCATGCGTGACGACGCGGGGCTCACCGTGGACGATCCCCGCTTCACCACCGGTCAGATCACCGGGCCGAGCATGCTCTCGGCCGACGGCTCCGAGCACACGCGGCACCGCGCGCCGTTTGCACGACCTTTCCGGCTCGACGCGATCCGTGAGCGCTTCACCGACGCAGCGTCGCAGGAGGTCGAGCGCCTGATCGACACGTTCGCGGCCGACGGTGCGGCCGAATTGCGCACGCAGTTGGCGGGGCCGCTCGCGGCACGCATGATGATCCTTGCGCTCGGGCTCGACATCGCAGCCGAGGACGACATCCTCGGGTGGTACGCGCGAATCGTGGAGGCGGTGCAGCAGATGAGCGCCGGCGCCGATGTGCCGCAGGACGGACGGGACGCGTATGCCGCCTTCGCCGACGCGGTGCGCGTCGCGCTCGACAGCGCCGAGGACGGCTCGTCGCTCCTCGCCGCGGCGCTCGGCGATGCATCGGCCCTGACGCGCGACGAGCTGACAGCGAACGCCGCGGTGCTCCTGTTCGGCGGCATCGAGACGACGGAGGGGATGATCGCCAACCTCCTGCACCACCTCCTCGCCGACGGGCTGTTCGCAGAGGTCGCTGCCGATCCGGTGCTGCTCGACGGGGCGATCGAGGAGTCGCTGCGCCTAGAACCCGCCGCGGCGGTCCTCGATCGCTATGCGACGGCGGATCTGGCGCTCGCGGGCGTCACGATCCCGCGCGGCGACCTCGTGATCCTGTCGATGGCATCGGCCAATCGCGACGAGACCGCATTCCCGGACCCGGATCGCTTCGATCCACGCCGTGCGAACGCCAGACTGCACACGACGTTCGCGACGGGTCCGCATGTCTGCCTCGGCATGCACCTGGCCCGCCTCGAAGCCCGTGAGGCGATCACCGGACTGTTCCGCCGACTAGCCGACCTCCGGGCCGATCCAACGCGGCCGAGCCAGCCGTTCGGCCTGGTCTTCCGCAAGCCGCCCGCCATCTGGGCGACGTGGCCAACAGAGGGGTCAGACCCCGCTGGTACCTAACGCTTGCGGAGGGAGCGCACAAGGCGCGGAATCAGACCGTCCGACGAGTGCATGCGCGTGATGTCGTTAATGCGAGCGTTGTACCGGAGCTGCGTGTTCTGATGCGAGTAGTGCATGGAGGACTTTCGGAGGAGGGGCGTTACCGCACGCCCACTATGTCACATATTCGCGTCACAAAGTCGGTGGGATGAGCACTGTCACCAACCTGTTGCAATCGCGATACATGCCTTGTCATTACAGGAGATTGTCTGTATCCAATCCTGTCGTAGAAATCGCACAAAGTCGATTCCTCGTCACGCGTCCATGGCCGGAGCGCAGTGCCGTAGCCAGCAAGAGCGGACGCTTGACACGTCGGCGCCATGGTCCACGTGTGCAGCCAAGCGCACCGCCGGGCGCGGCTGGCAGGCGATCCGCACGAAGCGGATCGCGAGCCGCGCTCAGTGGGAGCGGCTGGATTCGAACCAGCGTAGGCAGAGCCAACGGGTTTACAGCCCGTCCCCATTAACCGCTCGGGCACACTCCCAACATCCCTTGCGGGACGGCGGAATCCTACCCCACCTGACGCATCGCGCGACGCGCCAGGTGGGGCAGCGGATCCCCTCCCCCCGCGATCAGCCCACGCAGTCGCGCAGGGCCTGCGCCTCGGGCAGCGACTCGAGGCGCTTGAGCGTGTTGTTCTCGATCTGGCGGATACGCTCGCGCGTCACGCCGAAGTGCTGGCCGACCTCCTCCAGCGTGCGCGGCTTGGCGCCGTTCAGACCGAAGCGCAGCTCGATCACCTCGCGCTCGCGGCGCGGCAGCGAATTGAGCGCGCGCTCGACGTCCTCGCGGCGCAGCGTCGTCGTCGCAATGTGGAACGGCGACGGTGCCATCTCGTCCTCGACGAGATCGCCGAACGACGAATCTCCCTCCTCGCCGATCGGCTTCTCCAAGGAGATCGGCATCTGCGACATCTTGAGGATGTCACGCACCTCGTCGGCGCTCATGTCGACCTGCGCAGCGATCTCTTCTGCCGACGGCTCGCGACCGAGGCGCTGCACCAGCTGGCGCTCCGTGTGGACGACCTTGTTGAGTTTCTCGACCATATGCACCGGAATGCGGATCGTGCGAGCCTTGTCCGCAATCGCGCGGGTCACGGCCTGGCGGATCCACCACGTGGCGTACGTCGAGAACTTGAAGCCCTTGCGGTAGTCGAACTTCTCGACGGCGCGGATCAGGCCGAGCGACCCTTCCTGAATCAGATCGAGAAACGTCAGGCCGCGACCGAGGTAGCCCTTGGCGATGGAGACAACCAGGCGCAGGTTCGCCTCGATCATCTGGCGCTTTGCGCGCATGTCGCCCTTCTCGATGCGCTTGGCGAGGTCGATCTCCTGGCTGGCGGTGAGCAGCGGTACGCGACCGATCTCGCGCAGATAGAGGCGCAGCGAGTCCAGGCTGGGCTCGACCGTCAGGTCGATCTCGGCCTTCTCGCCTTCGACGACCTTCTCGGCGACGCGTCCCTCGGCCTCGTGCAGCTCGATGCCGTGCTCCACGAGGTACGCGTGGAAATCCTCGATCTGCTCCTTCGAGATCTCGACCTCCTGCAGCGCAGAGGCAACCTCGCCGATCAGAAGGAACCCGCGCTCCTGGCCGACGTCGACGAGCTTCCGCAGCTCCTCGATGTCAGGGAGCTGAACGTCGACGGTCAGCATCGCGCACCGGCTTTCGGCATGGGTCTCTCCTCCACTCGATTGTGCGGAAGGATGGGCCAGATGCACTCCGGCCCTCCTCCCCTCTCTCTCCGACAGGAAGGTTTAGACGGGGTTGCCTGAAACGCCAACAACGTGACAACTTTGTGCGCATACCGCACAAGCGTGCGACAAAACGACCGTCGCGTCAGTCGTCGTCCGAGGCGGCGCGTGCCGCCGCATCGACCAGCGAGGCAACCGACGCGAGGGCGAAGGACACCGCCCCCGACTGCAGGTCCGC
>CAINDT010000423.1 GCA_903847495.1 uncultured Actinomycetes bacterium | reverse complement strand
CGCCGCGAACGTCGTACCGCCGCCCGTTCGGTGAGGCCGCCTACGCGGCGGGGCTGGCTCAGCCGCGGTAGACGACCTCGCCGTCGACCATCGTCAGGCGCACCGGGTTGTCGACCAGGTCTTCGGGCGGGCAGATCGCAGGATCCACCTCGAAGGCCGTCAAGTCGGCGCAGAAGCCGACCTTGATGCGGCCGAGCCGGCGCTCCTCGGAGATCGTGTACGCCGCGTTGACGGTGTAGCCCTCGAGTGCCTGCAGACCGGTCAGTGCCTGATCGTCGAACGGCTCCTTGCCGTTGCCCGGCGCGTGGCGCAGCTGCGCCGACGCCATGCCGATCCGGGGATCGAAGCGCGCGACGGGCCAGTCCGAGCCGAGCGCCACGACGGCGCCGGACTCCCACAGGTTGCGCGTCGGGAAGGCGCGGTCGCAGCGGTCCTTGCCCATGCGCGTCGTCCAGTTGCAGGTGCGACTCGGGTCGAGCCACATCATGTGCTGCGTCTGCATCGAGGCGACGACGCCCTCGGCGGCGAAGCGCGGCAGGTCGAAGTCCTGCAGCGTCTCGATGTGCTCGATGCGGTGGCGGATGCCGTCCCACGCGCCGGCCTCGGCGTAGGCGTCGAGCGCCTCGCGCACGCCGCGATCGCCACACGCATGCGTCGAGCACTGGAAGCCCGCCTGTGCGAACGTCTTGACGGCGCGGCGGTACTTGGCCGGGTCCGGCCAGAACGGCGCCATGCCGTCGCCCTCCGAGTCGGGCTCGTACAGCCAGCCGGTGCCGGTGTCGATCACGCCGTCGATGAAGAACTTGGCAACGCCACCGCGCCAGCGGCGCCCGCGGGTGTCGCGGTGCGGGAGGTACTCCTGCCACTCCTCTTCGGGCATGTCGGGCATGAACCAGAACGGCATCGTCAGGCGGGTGATCAGGCGGTTCGAGTCCTCAAGCTCGCGCAGGATGTCGAGCGTCTCGAGCGTGCCGTCCATGCCGTGGATGCCGGTGATGCCGACGGCCGCGAACTGCTTCATCTGGCGGTGATACTGGTCGAGCCGCTGCGCAGCGGTCAGCTGCGGCCGCGCGGCATCGACGATCGCGATCGCACCCCACTCGCGCAGTTCGCCCGTCGGCACGCCGTTCGAATCGCACACGACCTCTGCGTTCTCGCTGAACTGGATCGGGCCGGTGATACCGGCCAGATCGAGCGCCTTCTGCGAGGCGAGCACCGTATGGAAATCCATGAACTTGAGGTACGTCGGACGGCCGCCGACGGCCTCCTCGATCAGGTCCCGATGAATCTCACGACCCTCGAAGGCGTCATACAGCAGCCCCCAGCCGATCACCCACTCGTCGGGCCCCTTGCCCTCGGCCTCCTTCCGGATGCCGGCGAGGACGTCGTCCCATGTGCCGGCGTCAAGCAGGTCGGCACCCATCGTGTCCAGCGCGCCCATCAGCGGGTGCACGTGCGAGTCGGTGATGCCGGGCACGAGCGCCGCGCCGTCAAGATCAATCACACGCGCACTGCCACCGAGCTCACGAATCTCGGCGTTCGAGCCAACCGCGAGGATGGCGCCATGACCGACGGCGACGGCTTCGGCGAAGGGCTGGCCCGGGTCGAGCGTGCGGACCTTGGCGTTGACGATGATGGTCTCGATCGGCGAGTGCATGGGCGGGTTGTAGCACGGGATGGCGAGCGAGCCGCGTCACATGTCTGCACCGTGCTCGTCGCCTGCAGGCGACGAGCACGGTCGTCTTCCCGCGTCGGGGCTGAGCCTCCCGTCCAACGGCGCGGACCGCGCGAAGAGCCAAACGCACCCCTCCGGAGGTTCCCCATGGCCAGCCCCACCGTCGGCGACACTGCTCCCGATTTCACGCTCGAAGGCACGAACGGCGCGTTCCACCTCGCCGACCATCGCGGCCAGACCGTCGTGCTCGTCTTCTATCCCGGTGACGACACGAAGGTCTGCACCAAGCAGCTGTGCGAGTACACAGACCAGTGGGGCGAGCTGTCGGGTCTCGACGCGACGATCGTCGGCATCTCCGGCAAGGATCTCGCCTCGAAGGAGAAGTTCGCCGAGAAGCGCGCACTCAAGGTGCCGCTGCTCGCCGACCCCGACCGTGCGGTGGCCGCGCTCTACGGTGCGAAGCAGGCCGTGCTCGGCACCAAGCGCAGCACGTTCGTGATCGACGGCGACGGCGTGATCCGCTTCCGCCACGACGCGACGCTCGGGTTGACGTACCTGTCGGCCGACGAGTTGCGCGCCGCAATCGCTGCTGTCTGACCGTTCCCTCCGGAGCACGGACTAGTGTTGGAGGCCCGGATGCCGACTGCCTCTCGCACCGCTGATCGCCCGCTCGCCTGCATCGTCATGGCCGGTGGCAAGGGCACCCGCATGCGTTCTGCGCTGCCGAAGGTGCTGCATCCGATCTGGGGTCGTCCGCTACTGGGCTGGGTGATCGCCGCCGTGCGCGAGGCCGGTGCCGAGCGCGTGGTCGTCGTCGTGCCGCCCGATGCCGCCGAGGCCGTCGCCGCTGTCGCGGGCGACGCCGAGACCGTCATCCAGCACGACCAGCTCGGTACGGGCGACGCAGTGCGCTGTGCCATGCCGCCGCTCGAGGGCTTCACCGGCGACGTCCTGATCGTCTCGGGTGACACGCCCCTGCTCACGGCCGAGCTGCTCGGCGGCCTCGTTGACGCGCATGTCGCCGACGGCGCCGCGGCGACCGCCGCCACCTTCCAGATCGACCAGCCCGGCAGCTATGGCCGCGTCATCCGCGATGCCGCCGGCATCCGCATCGTCGAGGCCAAGGACGCCACGCCGGCCGAGCTCGAGGTCGACGAGGTCAACGCCGGCCTCTACGTCTTCGACGCCGACGCCCTACGCCCCGCACTCGCGGGCCTGACCAACGACAACGCCCAGGGCGAGTACTACCTGCCCGACGTCGTGCCCGCCATCGCCGCCGCCGGCGGTCGCGCCTCGGCGTCGCTGGTCGACGTCGCGTCGCTGCTGCTCGGTGTCAACACCCGTGTCGAGCTGGCCGAGGCCGCGCAGATCATCCGCGATCGCATCATCGAGCAGCACCTGCTCGCCGGCGCGGGCATCGTCGATCCGGCCACGACGTACATCGACGCCGACGTCGAACTCGAGGCCGACTGCGTCGTGCATCCGTACACGATCCTGCGTGGCCGCACGCGCCTGGCCGCCGGTGCTGAGGCCGGACCGCACAGCGTGCTGACCGACTCGGTGCTCGAGAGCGATGCCCAGGCCGGGCCGTTTGCGCACCTCCGCGCTGGCACCCACCTGCACACCGGCGCGCGCGTCGGTGCCTTCGCCGAGACCAAGAACACCGAGCTCGGCGCGCGCAGCAAGATCCCCCACCTCTCGTACGTCGGCGACGCCACCGTCGGGGAGGACACCAACATCGGCGCCGGCAACATCACCGCCAACTACGACGGCGTCAACAAGCACCGCACGACGATCGGCGACCGCGTCCGCACGGGCTCCGACTGCGTCTTCGTCGCTCCCGTCGAGGTCGGCGACGATGCCACGACCGGTGCTGGGTCCATCATCACGGAGGACGTGCCGGCGGAGGCACTGGGCATCGCCCGGGCGCGGCAGGTCAACAAAGAGCACTACGCCAAGAGGAAGCGCGATGTCTGATTCCAAGCTATTCGACGTCCCTGCCGAGATGGGCGCGCCACTGACGTCGTTCGAGCATCCCTCCTCCAAGCGCCTGATGGTGTTCTCCGGCCGCTCGAACACAGACCTCGCCGAGCGCATCTGCGATCGCCTTGGCGTCACGCTCGGCGGGACCACCCTCAAGTCGTTCGCCAACGGCGAGATCTACGCCCGCTTCGAGGAGTCGGTGCGCGGCGCCGACGTCTTCCTCGTGCAGAGCTGCGTCAATCCGGTCAACCGCAACCTGATGGAGCTGATGATCATGGCCGACGCGGCCATGCTCGGCTCGGCCAAGCGCGTCACCGCCGTCATCCCGTGGTACCCCTACGCGCGCCAGGACAAGAAGTCCGCGCCGCGCGAACCGATCACCGCGCGCCTCGTCGCCACGCTGCTGCGCGCCTCTGGCATCGACCGCGTGCTGACGATGGATCTCCACGCCGGCCAGGTGCAGGGCTTCTTCGACGGTCCCGTCGACCACATGACGGCACTCCCGATGTTCGCCCGCCACTTCCGCGATATGGGCCTTTCGGGCGAGGGCACCGTGGTGGTCTCCGCCGACGCCGGACGCGCCAAGCTGGCCACGCGCTTCGCCGAGATGCTCGACGCCGAGGTCGCGATCATCGCGAAGCTCCGCCCCGAGCATGGCAAGGCCCGCGTTGCCGCGATCATCGGCGAGGTCGAGGGCAAGAAGGCGATCATCTCCGACGACATCATCGACACCGCCGGCACGCTCTGCGCGGGCGCGCAGGCCGTCCACGACGCCGGCGCGACCGAGGTCTACGCCTGCGCCACGCACGCCATCCTGTCCGACCCCGCACTCGATCGGATCAAGGAGTCGGTGCTGCACGAGGTCGTCGTGTGCGACACCGTCCCGATCGATCCCCGTGCCGCCGAGAGCCGCATCCGCGTCCTCCCCGTCGACGCAATCCTCGCGCAGACGATCGAGGAGGTCTTCCGCGAGGGCTCGGTGTCGAACATCTTCGGCGGCGAGAACCAGCTGTTCTGAGGGTGGATGGCGCGACGCAGTCGCCGTGACCAGCGACGCAGTCGCGGCAACCAGCGATCCCATACCTTGCTGCGACCAGTGACCCGACGCACAGCACACGGTGGGATACCCCTCCGCATGATCTCCCGGTGTTCACACATGCATCACGCGCTGATACGGTGGCTCCCATGACCGACCACACGCACGACGACGCCGCGCCGGACCCGTCGACCGTCACCCGCCAGAGCTTCCTCGCCCGCACCGCCGCCGCCGCAGCCGCGCTCGGCCTCGGTGGCATGGCCGCCGCGACCGGCGTGGCGACCGCCGCCGAGCCCGAGACGAAGGCCAAGCAGCCGCGCTCCATGGCGGGCATGAACGTCGTGATGTTCATCACCGATCAGGAGCGCGCGATCCAGCACTTCCCGATCGGCTGGGCGCAGGAGAACCTGCCCGGCTTCACGGAGCTGCAGCGGAACGGCATCACGTTCAACAACGCGTTCACCAACGCGTGCATGTGCTCGCCGGCCCGCTCGACGCTGATGACGGGCTTCTTCCCGGCGCAGCACGGCGTGAAGTACACGCTCGAGGAGAACATGCCCGTCGAGCAGTACCCCGATCAGGTGCCGCTGTCGACGAGCCTCGCCAACATCGCGACGGTCATGTCGGCCGCGGGCTACAACGTGATCTACAAGGGCAAGTGGCACTGCAGCAAGCCGGCCGGCTCGACGTGGACCCCGGCAGACCTCGGTGCGTTCGGCTTCCAGCGCTGGAACCCCGACGACGCCGGCGCGAACCAGAGCATCCCGGAGATGGGCGGCGGCTCCGCGCAGAACGACGCGCGCTACATGGGTGCGCAGACGACGAACTACCAGGACGGCAACGAGGGCATCCTCCAGTACATCAACTCGGAGGCCGCCAAGCAGGCGCCGTTCTTCCTGATCTGCTCGCTCGTCAACCCGCACGACGTGCTCGCCTACCCGAAGAACTACGAGAAGGCCGGCTACAGCGACATCTGGCTTGAGGGCGACATCGGGGTCCCGGCAACGAACCTCGAGGACCTCTCGACCAAGCCGCGCGCCCAGCAGGTGTTCCTCAAGCTCGGCGCTCTGATGGGGCCGTTGGACACGTACCGCAAGAAGCGCAACTACCTGAACTTCTACGCCAACCTGATGAAGTGGTCCGACGAGTACCTCGTCAACGTCATGTCGGCGCTGAAGGAGCAGGGGCTCTACGACAACACCGTGATCATCCGCACGTCGGATCACGGCGAGATGGGCCTGACACACGGCGGCATGCGCCAGAAGAACTTCAACTTCTACGAGGAGACCATCCGCGTTCCGCTGATCTGGTCGAATCCGACGCTGTACAAGAAGGCGTACGCGACCGACGCGATGGTGTCGCACGTCGACTTCCTGCCGACGATCGCCAGCCTGTTCAACGCCCCGAGCTCGGCCCGCGCGCCGTGGCAGGGTCGCGACTACTCGTCGGTGGTGCTCAATCCGAAGTCCAAGCCCGTGCAGGACGAGATCGTCTTCACGTACGACGACTGGCAGGCCGGCCAGGCCAACGGCCCGTACGTGCCGGCGCCGCAGCACATCGTGTCGATTCGCGGTCAGCGCTGGAAGCTCGCCGAGTACTTCGACGTGACCGGCGAGGTCGCGAGCGAGTTCGAGATGTATGACCTGCTCAACGATCCGCTCGAGACGGTCAACATCGCGCATCGCACGTACAAGCGCACGCCGGAGCAGAACCGCCAGTACGCGCGGATGCTGAAGAAGCTCCAGGTCGCCAAGTCCACCCGCCTCCAGCCGCTCACCTAGGAGCCCCTGATGACCTCCATCACCCGTCTTCGGGTCCTCCTCGCGTGCTGCATCCTGTGTGCGCTGATCGCCGTGCCCGCCGCGAGCGCAGCACCTTCGCCGGACAGCGCCACCAAGCCGGCAAAGATCCCGACCAGTGGCTCCGTCGTCGTGATCGTCGGCAAGACGCAGCTCGACCATGCCGAGAGCCCGCTCGTGCTCGTCGACACCGGCACCGTCAAGGGCACGCCCTACGGCGCCGGATCGATCGAGCTGACCTACACGCTGCGCCCGAAGCTCGGCATCGCGGAGACGGTCTTCACGATCACCACCGCCACGGGCACCGTCACCGGCCAGGCCGTCTCGGCGTACTCCATGGGCAACGTCACCATCTCGTTCTCCGGCGTCGGCCAGATCACCGGCGGCACCGGAGCGTTCGAGGGTGCATCGAGTGGCGTGCTCCAGTTCAACGCGCTCCATTCGATCACCGGCAAGCGCGAGGTGATCGAGTTCCGCGGCACGACCACCCGGCCCGGCGCGACCAAGCAGCGCCAGTTCCTCGTACAGCAGTTGCTCGCAGCCATCAAGGGCTGAGATCGACCAAGCGGCGCGGGGGCGGACGTCATCTGACGCGCCGCCCCCGCGCCTTGCCTATGCTGCGCCCTGCATTCGTCTGGAGCTGAACCTGCCATGTCCGACACCACCATTGCCATCACCAAGCGCGAGGCCGCCTCGACCCGCGCCAACCAGCGCCTGCGCAAGCAGGACGTGATCCCCGGTGTGCTGTACGGCCAGGGCCGCGAGCCCCTGTCGATCCAGGTCGAGCGCGTCACGCTGCGCGCCGCGTTCTCCGGTGAGGCTGGCCGCAACGCCATCCTCTCGCTTGAGATCGAGGGCGAGAAGGAGCCGGTCAACGCCGTCCTCAAGGCAATGGAGATCGACCGCGTGCGCGATCGCGTCACCCACGTCGACCTGATGGCGATTTCGATGACCGAGAAGTTCACGGCCCCGGTTCCGGTGCATCTCGTCGGCGAGTCCGATGGCGTCAAGCTCGACGGCGGCATGATCGAGCACTCGCTGCACGAGGTCATGGTCGCTGCCCTGCCGGGCCAGGTGCCGACGGAGATCACCGTCGACATCACGAACCTCCGCATCGGGCACTCGCTGCACGTGCGCGATCTCGTTGCCGAGTCCTCGTACGAGTTCGTCGGCGATCCCGATGCCGTCATCTGCTCGTGCGTCGCCACGCGCGCCGCAATGGCCGCCGCCTCGACCTCCGAGGAGGGCGAGGAGAGCGCCGAGCCGGCGATCGTCGGCGAGGAGCCGGCGGCTGACGCCGGCGACGCCGGCGACGACGCCGCCGAGTAGCGATGGGCTACGTCGACGCCCTGATCGTGGGGCTCGGCAATCCCGGCTCGAAATACGCGAGGACGCGCCACAACATCGGCTGGATGGCCGTCGAGGCGCTGCTCGCCGAGCACGGCGCGACGACGAAATCGAAGTACCACGGACGCTATGCCGAGGTGAAGCTCGGCGAGATCCCCGTGGCCGTGCTGGCACCCGAGACGTTCATGAACGACTCCGGCCGCTCGGTCGGGGCCTGCGTCCGCGACCTGCGACTGCCGATCGACGAGGTCGTGGTGATCTACGACGACATCGAGCTGGCCCCGGGCGCCGTGCGCGCCCGTGAGGGTGGTGGGCTGAAGGGACACAACGGCCTGCGTTCCATGGCCGACGCCTTCGGCTCCCCCGACTTCGTGCGCGTGCGCTGCGGCGTCGGCCGCCCCGGCAAGGGCGACCACCGTGACATCGCCGCCTACGTCCTCGCCGGCTTCGAGCCGGACGAGGATCCCGACGCCCTGGCACGCGAGGCCGCGCGTTGCGCCGAGACGATCATCGTCGAGGGTATCGACGCCGCCCTGCAGCGCTGGCCGTAGTCATCGTCATGGCGCGCGTCGAGGCGCACGGCTAGGATTCTGTCTATTCACGGTTCGACAGCGAGGGAGGGGCCGCATGGCCGCGATCGAGGACAGGACGTTCAAGCGCCAGGACGGCAAGGACAAGGTCACCGGCCTTGGCCGCTATACGGCCGACCTGCAGCTGACCGGGCTCACCCACTGCAAGTTCCGCTACGCCGACATCGCCGCCGGGCGCATTACGCGCATCGATACGTCCAAGGCCGAGGCGCTGCCGGGCGTCTTCGCCGTCGTCACGCACGAGGACACCCCGGACCTCCAGCACGGTGGCTACATCCAGGATCGTCGTCTCTTCGCGAAGGAGTACGTGCGCTTCGAGGGCGAGATCATCGCCGCCGTCGCCGCCACGACGCCCGAGATCGCCCAGCGCGCCTGCGACCTGATCGAGGTCGACATCGAGCCGCTGCCGATCGTCAACGACATCGAGGCCTCGCTGGCTGCCGGTGCACCGCTGGTGCACGCGGACTGGAAGGACTACGGCGACGCCTACGACATCGTCCGCGAGGGCAATGAGGCCTGCCATACGTCGATCGTCCACGGCGACGCCGACGCGGGCTTCGCCGCCGCCGACCACGTCGTGCGCGAGCGCTACGTCGCCGACATGCAGCACGCCGCGCCGATCGAGCCGCGCGCCGTCGTCGCCGAGTGGCACGGCGACCAGGTCACGATCTGGTCCTCCACGCAGGTGCCGTTCAACGCGCGTGCCGGCGTCGCCCACACGCTCGGCATGGCGGAGAACCAGGTCCGTGTCATCGTCCCACACCTCGGCGGCGGGTTCGGCGGCAAGTGCGAATTCCACTTCGAGGCGCACGTCGCGGCGGTCGCCCGCAAGGCCAAGCGCCCGACCAAGCTCGTGTTCTCGCGCCGTGAGGAGTTCATCGCGCCCGACCATCGCCGCGAGGGCATGGTGATCGAGCTCGAGACCGGCGTGAAGGCGGATGGCACGCTCACCGCGCGTCGCGCGAAGATCATCATCGACAACGGCGCGTACACCGCCGACGCCGGCTTCTTCCCGGAGCTCGCCGGCATGCACGCGATCGGG
>CAINDT010000422.1 GCA_903847495.1 uncultured Actinomycetes bacterium | reverse complement strand
GCGACGCGGGCTTCGGCGATCGCGCGCTCAAGCGCTACGTCATCGCCGCGGGCGGCGGCCTCCTGGATGGCGTAGGCCGAGGCGACGAGCCCGGCCTGCACGGTGCCGTGGAGGTACAGCGCGAGATCGCGTTGCATCTGCTCGGTCGCCGACTCGAGGGAGAGCCGTTGGATTTCGGCCTCCTCTGCACGGGAGCGCAGTTCGCGCAGGCGCTCGTCTTGTGTGCGCAGACCAGCCTGTGCCAGGCTCACGCATCGCGTCAGCAGGATCGCAAGGACGCCGCCGGCGAAGATGAGCCGATAGGAACCGGTGCTCCCCGCCCACGCGTCAGCGACGAGAAAGACGGTGATGTACGGGAGGAGTGCGAGGAAAAGCGATACGGGCACCATCAACCGCGCACGCCCGTACCGCTGCGCGGCTACGGCCCGACCGATCACTCTGCGCCCGAGCGGATAGACGATGAGCATGCCGAGCGCCATGGCGCCGCTACTGCTGAGCGTCTGCAGCAGACCGGTGTTCGCGACATTCACGGCCACCGTCGCGACGAGCCATAGCGTGAAGGGCAGCAGGATCGGCAGCGGCGCTTGCAGGCTGGCGCGCACGAGCTCGCGCGGGGTGCTGCGGCGCGATGGGTGCTCCTGGTCGCGCCAGAGCTCGTGGCTCGTTGGCCGCACGTAGCCGGAGGCGGCCTCGAGCACTTTGCTCGAGAGCTGCAGGCGTTCCTCGCCGAGTGCAGCCGTCTGATCGAGCGTCGCGAGCTGCTCCTCGAGCTCGTCGCGGATGCGGGCAGTCATGACCGCGCGTGTCGTATCGAGCGCGCCGAGGGCGCGGAGACGGCCCGCCTCCGCATCAATTTCGAAGTGCAGCAGTCGCGCGCGCTCCGTGGAGAACCAGTCCTCCAGCGCGATCACATAGGTGATCAGTAGGAGCACGACGACGGTGCTCGGCACGATCGCCAGCACGAGCACGACTAGGGTTGTCGCGGCGAGGTGCACGTCGAACGCTGCAGACGCCAGTAGGACCACCGTGGCGGCGCGCACGACGCCGAAGAGGACGGCGACGGCGACGACCACGCCAATGGTTGCGGGCGTTGTGCGCCGATGGCGGAGCACTGTCAGGTGCACACCCAGATAGGCGAGCGAGGTTGTGAGCCACTGGGCGAGGATCAGCACACCCAGCGTCACCGGGCGCACGTTGAGGTACCCGTTGAACGTCAGGACCGGCAGGAGCAGAATGACGGCCGAGCCGATAAGCCAGCCGCGTAGCGAGATCGCCCACCGGCCGCCGAGCAGTTCACGGAGGCTAGGTCGCTGTCGTGTGGCGGGCATTGCCGTTGCCGGTCAGCTCGTAGTACTCGCGCACGATCAGCGCACGCGTGTTCTGCGAGGCATCGGCGTTGTAGCCGAGGTTGCGCACGATGCGGTAGAGCGACATCTCGACGGCGCGTTCGGTCACGACACGCTGCCGCGCGATCTCCGCGTTGCTGTGGCCCTGCGCGACGAGGCGCATGGTCTCGATCTGCGTGTCGGTCAGAGCGATGGCCGGCATGTCGAGGTCGCCGG
>CAINDT010000421.1 GCA_903847495.1 uncultured Actinomycetes bacterium | reverse complement strand
GGCGTCGTGTGGGTCAACTGCTTCGACGCAGGCGACATCACCACGCCGTTCGGTGGCTTCAAGCAGTCGGGCTTCGGCCGCGACAAGTCGCTGCACGCGATGGAGAAGTACACCGATCTCAAGATGATCTGGCTGCAGCTGGACTGATGCCCGTCGCGGATCGGGGTGTGGCGACGCACCCCGATCCGCTGGACGAGGTCGCGCGGCGCACGTACGATCGCCACGTGCGCCGGTCTCTCATCTGCTTCGTCGTCGTCTCGCTCGCGCTCCTGGTCGGCGCTGGCAGCGCGTACGCGAATCGCGCCACGCTGCACGACGTGCGGCTGTACCAGGTGTCGAAGGGCCCAGACAAGGGCGGCCTCGTCATCACGGCTCGTGCCAATCTGCGCGGCCAGATCCCCGACGTCCGTCGGCACGGCGACGCCTTCGCGCGGCTCTCGCTGCTCGTGTCCGACGGCACCCACCGTGTTCGCGTGCGCGACCGCGTCGCGCTCGGGCACCAGCACCACCTCGGCGCGCCCGCGCGATTCCGGGCCGAGATCCCCGCAAAGCTCGCGCGGCGCCTCGACCTCGCGAACGGCCTCACGTGGACCGCGACGCTCAACCGGACGCCGAGCCGCTCCGCGCGCGTGTCGGCGCGGCAGCTCAGCCCGTTCCAGCTGTTCTGCCAGATCATGGCCGGCGGCGTCGGGCTCCGTACGGTACGTCTCGGCATGTGCGGAGGCGCCTTCGACCCGGCACCGCCGCAGGCCCCGCCGCCGCCACCGCCGGCGCCACCCGTCGCCTTCTCGACCACGACGTTCTACGGCCTGAACTACGCCAACTCGATCTCCATGTGCGTCTACTTCGGCGGCCCCGGGTACACGAAGCCGTACGTGGGCTTCGTCCAGTTCTCCAACAGCATTCCCGATTCGAGCATCGAGAACGAGGCCTACGTCGGCAACACCGGCAACGGCCCCCAGACGTTCCCCGTGGCGCTCGACGGATCGTTCTCGCTCCCCGGCACCTACACGTGGCTCCAGGATGGGCCGACCACGGCCGTGACGATCTCGGGCTCGGTACCGACCTCGATTCTGAACGCGGCGCCGAACGCGGCGACCGGAGCGGCGATCATCACGTACGCGCCGCTCCTGGACTACGTTCCCGCACCGGTTTCGGCCCCGCTCGATCAGTCCGTGCTGACGTCGATCTCGGCGCTCTGCTGATCAGGTCCGTGCTATCACCCAGCGCGTATGGTGATCGCCGACGGCTGGGATGAGGTTGAGATCGGACGCTCGCGCGGCGGGCTGCCGCTGAAGCTCTACCGTCCTGCGGGCGCAGGCACGGTTGACGGTCTGCTGATCGCCGGCATCCACGGCGAAGAGCCCGAGACGTTGCTCCTGGCCCGGCGCCTGCTCGAACGCATCGACGGCACCGAGACGTCATGGGCGATCCTCCCCTGCGCCAACCCCGACGGCGTGCTGCACGGCGTGCGGCAGAACGCAGCGGGTGTCGACCTCAACCGCAACTTCCCGTCGGCGTCGTGGCAACCTGATCACTCGTTCACCTACCCACCCGGCACGCAGGTGCGCAAGCGCGAGCACCGCACGAACCGCTCGTCGCCGGGTGACACGGCGGGCTCGGAGCCCGAGACGCAGGTGCTGATCGCGCTGATCGAGGCGCTCGAACCCCCGCTGATCCTCGACCTGCACAGCCCGCTCGAGCTGATCGCCCCGACCCCGGCGGCGGATCCCCTCGCCGTGGAACGTCTGGCGGCCGCGGCAGATCTGCCCGTGCAGCCCGACATCGGCAGCCCCACCCCGGGTGCGCTGCGCGACTGGTGCACCGACCAGCAGGTCGGCGCGATCACATACGAGGTCGAGCACGCGGCGCTGCCGCAGCTCGTGGCGCGCCATCTGCCGGGCCTCACCGCGCTGCTCACGAACTGAGCGCTTCGGCATTTGTGCACGCCGTGCCTGCCCGATAGACTTCGCGGAGCGTTATTGCCCCATCGTTCAATCAAGGAGTCGTCTGTGCAGCCCGCCGTCCCTCATCCCCTGCGCTTGAGCTGGAAGCTCGTGGTCGCCGCCGCGCTGCTCGCGCTGGCTGTGATCGCCCCTAGCGCCAGCGCCAAGGTCACCAAGGCCACCTCGGAGTACTACCAGCTCAACGGCACTGCGCCGGTGACGGGCTTCACGCTCTCGGGCTACACCGGCAAGAACGTCTACGTCGGCGTCCAGGTGACCGGTGCCGCGACCGTCGCGGTCCCGACTGCGAAGCAGACGGGCCTGTCCCTGCCGTTCGGCTACTCGTCCTTTTCCGGCAGCCAGATCGCCTTCACCGGCCCGGCCGCCAACGCCGCTGCGGCACTCGCCGCGCTGACGATCTCGGCGGGCAACCTGCCGTACGACGCCAAGGGAACGACGAACGACATCTCGCTGACCGTCACGGCGTTCGAGCCGCAGGCTGGTGTCTCGTACAACCCCGCCAACCAGCACTTCTACAAGTACGTGGCGGGCAAGATCACCGGCACGGATGCATTCACCGCAGCGGCCGCAGCTACCTCCTTTGGCCAGGCCGGCTACCTCGCCTCCATCACTGACGCGGACGAGAACACGTTCGTGGCCGAGAAGATCCAGGGCGATGCCGGCGCACCGGCCAAGAACGTCTGGATCGGCGCATCCGACACGGCCGAAGAGGGCAAGTGGGTCTGGAACGGCGGGCCGGACAACGGCGTGCAGTTCTGGCAGGGCTGTAACCCTGCCAACGGCGGTGCGGCGTTCCAGGGCCGTTTCTCCGCGTGGGCCTCGGGCGAGCCGAATAACTGGCTCGCCTCGCTGTGCCAGAACGAAAACAGCGCCACCCTCGGTGAGGACTGCGCGATCATCAACAAGTACTCGCCCACGTCCGCCGCGCCGAACAACGCGTTCTTCCAGGGCCAGTGGAATGACCTGCCGTGCAGTTCTGGCGCAGGTACCAACGACTACGTCGCCGGCTACGTCCTCGAATTCGGCAACAAGGCCGTCGGCGGCGACTATTCGGGCGTCGACGTCATCTCGTCGAGCTTCAAGGCCCGACCGTATGTGAAGGCCGTGAAGCCGAACTTCTTCAGCAAGGT
>CAINDT010000420.1 GCA_903847495.1 uncultured Actinomycetes bacterium | reverse complement strand
GATTGGCCTGAATGGCGTGGAGCCCGCCGCGCTGGGTGTCCCAGGCGATGACGCCGGCGCACTGGCCGCCGTCAACGACGACCTGCGTGGCGAAGAACTCCTCGTAGACCTTGATCTCGTGCTTGACGAGCTGCTCGTACAGCACGTGGATCAGGACATGACCCGTGATGTCGGCCGAGTAGACCGTGCGCGGCGCGCCGGCGGCGCCGAACGGGCGCTGCGCGAGCTTGCCGTCGGCGGCACGGGTGAAGATCGCGCCCATGTGCTCGAGCTCGTAGATGTCACCGGGCGCCTCGTTCGCGAAGATCTCGATCGCGTCCTGGTCGCCCAGGTAGTCCGAGCCCTTGACGGTGTCGAACGCGTGCGTGGCCGGCGAATCCTCCGTGGCGTTGCCGAGCGCGGCGTTGATGCCGCCCTCCGCCGCACCGGAATGCGAGCGCGTGGGATGCAACTTCGAGATGACGGCGACGTCAACGCCCTGCCGCTTCGCCTCGATCGCAGCGCGCATACCGGCAAGACCAGCACCGAGGACAATCACATCGTGTCGAATCACCAGGAACCTCCGAAAGCAGTGCACGGCGATGCCGCGCGTGAGAGCAGAGTACGTGTGGTGGCGGATGCCCGCAAGGACGTGACAGGCGTCACGATGAAGGGGTTTCCGGCCATTGACACTCTTTTCGCGCCATTTTCGAATGCAGCGGAGTCGCGCGGCTAGCCTTGGCACATGGTGGGACTGGTGATCCGCGAGACGCTCGGCCTCTACCGGCGTCTTTTCGGGCCGCTGGTCCTGGCGTCGTTCCTGATCTTCCTGCCGTTCACGATCGCCCTCTTGGCGCTCGAATTCGCCGTCCCGGACACGACGAGCACGCAGCAGGGCCTGGCCATCATCGACGCGGTCGGCTCGCTGCTGTTGTTCGCACCGCTGGCCTCGATCGTGGTCATCCGCAGCGCGATCGCCCTCGAGCAGGGCGGAGAGGCGCAGGTGCGGCACCAGGTCGAGCCCGCGTTTGGGCTACTCGTGCGGTACGTCTTCACCCAGGTGCTCGTCCTGCTGGTGATCGTGGCGCTGCCCGGCGTGCTGATCGCCGCCGGCTACGCGGCCAACTCGCCGACGATCATGACGATGGGTGTCGGCGTGCTGCTCGGGTCGGCGCTGCTCAACGGCGTGCGACTGACCGTCGCCACCGTCGCGGTCGTCACCGGCGATGCGTTCAACATCCTGGCGCTGCGACGCTCGGCAGGCCTGACGCGCGGCAACTGGCTGCGCACCCTCGGCGTGATCGTCACGCTGACGGCGATCGCACTCGTGATCGCCGTGGTCGTCTCCTCGATCGGTCTCGCCTTCCCGGAGGGCGCTGCGCGCAGCGTCGGCACCTCCGTGTTCGGCCTGATCGGCAACGCGCTCACCGTCCCGATCATCGCCCTCGGCACGTACCGCCTGTACCGGGCGCTGGAGGCTCAGGCGTCCGCGCGACGCGCGGCCTGAGCCCGCGCCTTCAGCAGCGCGTCGGCCTCCACAATCTGCCCCTGCACCTCCGCGCGCGGCAGCGCAAGCGCCAGCTCGAGCGCCTCCGCGACAACGACCGGCGCCTTGCCGACCCCCCGTTCGTGCCAGCGACGAAACTGCTCGACCTGCGGGAACCGCTCCGGATCGACGGCGCGCAGCCCCTCCTGCATCGCGGTGTCCGTGAGACCCGGCACGAAGGAGAACGCCGTCAGCTCCTCGCCCGCCTCCTCAGCGAGGTAGCGCACGTAGGCGTCGAGGCCCGCCTTCGCCGCGCCGTACGCCGCCCAGCCGGGAAAGACCCGCGTGGCGCTCGAAGCCGACACGGCGACAAACGTGCCGCGACCTGCGTCGCGCATCGCGGGCACCGTCGCCGACGCGAGATTCGCGGCGCCGGTCACGGTCACCGCGAGCACGTCGTCGAGCTCGGCCGCCGGGAGCAGCCACGGCCGATCGATCGGCCCGAGCGAGCCCGCCGCCGCGACGACGAGCGTCGGCGATCCGAAGCGGGCGATCGCGGCCTGCACGCCGGCCGCCACCGCCGCCTGGTCGCGGACGTCCGCGACCGTCACCTCCACGCGCTCCGGCGCGAGCGCCGCGAGAGAGACCAGATCGGCCTCCGTACGCGCCAGCGCGCCCACCGCGAAGCCGCGGTCGAGCGCGCGCTCGGCGATCGCGCGCCCGATGCCGCGCGACGCTCCGGACAGAATCAGCAGCGGTTGCATGCCCGACACATCGCAGCGACGGCGCCAGCGGCCGCAGCCCGTCGGATACCCTCCCGGACATGTCGACTCCGCTCGGCGCCGCCCGCCGCCTGATCGCCGACGGGCATCGCCCCACGCTGCTCCTGAGCGCGCACCGCACGCCGTTCGGCACGCGCTCACTGCTGGCGGTGGCGCCGGACGCGACGATCCAGCTGGAGACCGGCGCCGGACTGCCCGCGATTCCGCCGCGCCTGGTGCATGAGGCGCACGGCGAGGGCGTCTGGATCGGCGCCATCGCCTACGACGCCGGGCTCGACCTGCTCGGGATCGCGCCCCGCCATGCACCGCGCGACCCTGCGCTCCTCGCGCACTACCACCGCACGTACGCCGTCCACGACGAGGCGACCGGCAGGTGGGAGGTATTCGGCCCCGACGGTCCGACCCGCACCGTGCTGTCCGCAGCGGTCGAGGCGCCCGACCTCCCGGCCGCGCTCGAGGACATCCCCGACCGCACGGCGACGTCCGGACTATCGCGCACGCAGTTCGGCGAGCGCGCCCGTGACGTGCAGCGGCTGATCAGCGCAGGCGAGGCGTTCGAGATCAACCTCGCCCACGTCGTGCGCGTGCCGTGGCAGACCGGCGGCTGGGATCTCTTCGAGCGACTCGTGGCGGTCGCGCCCGCCGACCACGCGGCCTACCTCGCCGGCGACGGCGTCGAGATCGCGAGCGTCTCCCCGGAGGTGTTCCTGCACGCGCGCGACGGACGGGTCGAGACGCGGCCGATCAAGGGCACCCGACGACGCGGCGCGACACCGACCGAGGACGACGCACTGGCCGCCGACCTCGCCGCCTCCGCCAAGGATCGCGCCGAGAACGTGATGATCGTGGACCTTCTCCGCAACGATCTGACTGCGACCGCGGAGCCGGGCTCCGTGCGCGTCACCGCGTTGTGTGAACTCGAGCGCACCGAGAACGTGATGCACCTCGTCAGCGCCGTCGAGGCCACGGTGCGCGAAGACGTGCGCCTGCCCGACGTGCTCGTATCGTGCTTCCCGGGCGGCTCGATCACCGGCGCGCCGAAGCGCCGCGCCATGGAGCTGATCGACCGTCTCGAGGCCGACGCCCGCGGGTTCTACTGCGGCACCGTCTTCGCCTACGAGCCGGCTCGCCGCGCGCTCACCGCCAGCATCGCGATCCGTACGGCGACCGTCGCCGACGGCGAGGCACGCTACGGCGCGGGCGGCGCGGTCACGCTGTTGTCGGACCCCGCCGAGGAGGCCGAGGAGACGCTCGTCAAGGCACGGCCGTTTCTTCGCGCCACCTGCGCGACGCTGGCCGGGTGGGAATCGTGATCGCGATCTTCGAGACCGTCCTCGTCGACGACGGGCGCATCCGGCTGCGCGAGCGGCACCTTGCGCGCCTGGCACGCTCCGGCGCCTCGCCGAGTCAGGTCGCCGCCGTGGACGCCTGCTTCGAGGATGCGCTCCTGCTCACCGACCCACCCTTCATCCTGCGCGTCGACGTCGATGACGCCGGCGTGCATCCGGCCACACGACCGCCGCGGCCGGCGACGCCCGTGGAACTGCTGATCGACCGCTCCTATGACCCCGCACTGGAGACGCGCCTGCACAAGTCCGCGGACCGCCGCTGGGCCGACGCCGCCGAGGCGGCGGCGGGTGGCGAGGCGCTGCTCGTCTCCCCGGCCGGGCTGATCGGCGAGACAACCCGTGCCAGCGTGCTGCTGCACGATGCCGATGGCGGCTTCTCGACGCCCGCGCTGCAGGGCATCCTGCCGGGCGTCACGCGGGCCTGGGCGATCGAGCAGCTGGGCGCGACCGAGCGCGCGGTGCTGCTCGAGGACCTGCGCAACGTCCGCGGAGCAGTGCTCCTGACCGCCGGTCGGGGCGTGGTGCCGATCGCGAGCGTCGAGGGCATCGCCCTGGCCCGCTCGGCCGAGCTCGACGCACTCGCGGACGCCTGGCGGATGCTGCCGTGATCGTCATCCTCGACAACCGCGACTCGTTCGTCCTCAACATCCAGCATCGGCTGGCCGAGCTCGGCGTGCCGGCGCGCGTCGTGCCGTCGCACAGCACACGCCTCGACGAGATCGCGGCGCTCGAGCCAACCGGCCTGATCGTCTCGCCCGGCCCCCAGGGACCGGATGAGGCGGGCATCTCGACCGCCGCCATCCGCACGTTCGGGCGCGAGATCCCCGTGCTGGGCATCTGTCTCGGGCACCAGTGCATCGCCGTGGCCTTCGGCGTGCGCGTCGGGCCGAACGCCAACGCCATGCATGGGCGCGCCTCGCGGGTCGAGCACGACGGCGAGGGCCTGCTGGCGGGCCTGCCCTCGCCATTCGATGCAGGCCGTTACCACGCACTGGCGGCCGACGAACCTCCTGTCGATGGCGAACTGGCTGTGTCGGCGCGTCTGCCTGACGGCCTGATCATGGGCCTGCGTCACCGCACCCTGCCGATCGAGGGCGTGCAGTTCCACCCCGAGAGCGTGCTGACGCCGCAGGGCTTCCGGATCCTCGCGAACCTCGCCCGCCAGGCCGGCTATGCGATCGACGACGCACGCGTGGAGGAACTCGTCGCCGACGCCGAGCGGCTCGGGTAGGCGCGCGCCAAAAACGTGCACGTTTTCTGCCAATTTGGATCCGGATCCAAATTGGCAGAAAACGCGCCAATCTGGATCCGGATCCAGATTGGCGCGTCAGGACTTGTTGATCGCGAGCAGCGTCAGCAGCTCGTAGACGACGTTGGCCGCCATCAGCGCGGTGTGCTGGCCGTTGCTGTCGTACTGGGGCGCCACCTCGACGACGTCGGCGCCGACGAGGTTCACGCCGCGGAGCGCGCGCAGGAGGTCCAGCGCGTGCTCGCCCGACGGGCCGCCGATCTCCGGCGTCCCCGTGCCCGGGCAGAGCCCCGGATCGACGAAATCGATGTCGAACGAGAGGAACAGTGGTGCGTCGCCGATGCGCTTGCGCACATGCTCGCCGAAGTGCTCGGGCGACCAGCGACGCAGCTCCAGCCACGGCACGAGCTCGATGCCGAGCTCTGCGGCCACCTCATAGTCCTCGGGCCCGTACAGCGAGCCACGCTGGCCGCCTTGGAACGACTTGGCGGGATCGATCAGCCCCTCCTCGATCGCGCGCTTGGCGAAGGTGCCGTGGTTGTACGGCTTGTCGTTGTACGAGTCCCACAGATCGTGATGG
>CAINDT010000419.1 GCA_903847495.1 uncultured Actinomycetes bacterium | reverse complement strand
GTCAGCCAGACGTACCGCGAGCGTCGTGGCGACGTCGAGGCGCAGGCCGAGCGCATCTCGACGGCGCTCAAGGCGACGAACGACCGCCACGCCAGCGAGGAGGCCGAGTACGACGACGCGCCCGGCGGGGAGATGATCGACCGCTCGATCGCCAAGCTCGCGACGATGTTCGATCAGGTGCACGGCGGCTTCGGCGGGGCGCCGAAGTTTCCGCCGAGCCCGATCTTCCCGTTCCTGTTCGGCTGCGACGATCGCGGCCGCGGTCGCGACGGGCAGTACATGTCGCGGCTCACGCTCAACCGTATGGCCGACGGTGGCATCCACGACCAGGTCGGCGGCGGCTTCCATCGCTACGCCGTCGACGGCTACTGGCTGGTGCCGCACTTCGAGAAGATGCTCTACGACAACGCGCTGCTCGCGAGCGCGTACGCGCACGCTGCGCTGGCGGCGGAGAGCGATCGCTATGCCGACGTCGCGCGCTCCACGCTGCGCTACATGGAACGCGAGCTGTCGCTGCCCGAGGGCGGCCTCGCCTCCGGTCAGGATGCCGACACCGAGGGGGAGGAGGGGCTGACGTTCATCTGGACGCCCGCTCAGATCGACGCGGTCGTCACCGATCCCGTGGACGCCGCGCTCGTCAAGGACGTCTGGAATGTCACTTCTGAGGGCAACTTCGAGCACACGGGTGCGACGGTGTTGAGCATCGTCGCCCCGCTCGAGGAGGCGGCCGAGCGGGCGGGCCTGTCCGAGGGGGACGCGGTCGAGCGGTTCGAGCGTGCGCGAGGCCAGCTGCACGCGGCGCGTGATCTGCGCCCGCAGCCCGGTCGTGACGACAAGGCGCTGGCCGCCTGGAACGGGTTTGCGATCGCCGCCTATGCGGATGCCGGGCGGCTGCTTGGCGAGCCCGAGTTCGTCGCCGTTGGGGAACGCATCGCCGCCTTCGTGCGCGAGCATCTCACGCGTGACGACGGGACGCTGCTGCGCTCGTGGCGCGGCACGCCCGGCACGGCCGCGGGCTTCAGCGAGGACTACGGCGCCGTGGCCGACGGCCTGCTGCGCCTGCACGCGGCCACCGGTGATCTCGACCATCTCCTCGAGGCGCGGCGCCTCACCGAGGAGGCACTGCGCCTGTTCCACGACGCGCCGCGCGGCGGCTTCTACCTGGCGCGCGGCGACGGCGAGCAGCTGGTGGCGCGCACCAAGAGCGTGGAGGACCAGCCGGCCTCGAGTGGCTCGTCGCTGATCTCCTCGTGTCTGCTCCGCCTCGGCCGCATCTACGGCGACTACGCGTGGGAGGAGACCGCGTTGCACAGCGTCAACGCCGTGCGCGCGGTGATGGAGCGCCATCCGAATGTCTTCGGCACGTTGCTCGGCGTCGTCCAGCAGGCCGCGACCACCCCGCGCGAGATCGCGATCGTCGGGGCACCCGATGATCCGCGCACGCATGCGCTGCGCGAGGTCGTCGATCGCCGCTTCGCGCCGTGGGACATCGTCGTGATCGGCGATCCCACCGATCCGCGCTGCGCCGACGTGCCGCTGCTCGCCGGGCGTGGCCTCGTCGACGGCGCGCCGGCGGCGTACGTGTGCGAGCGCATGACCTGCCGCACACCGATCACGGATCCCGACACGCTGCGCGCGGCGCTGGCGTAGCTCCGCGCGCAACACGTCCGCCCGCGTCGCTCGCCGGGCACGGGCCAGCCGGCATCGTCAGCGGCATGCCTACCATCCAGCGCGACGCCCTCCATGCCTTCGTCGATCGTCAGCTCCTGAAGATCGAGTCCACGCCGATCCCGCCGGAGCTGACCGGCCTCGGTGCCTCTGAGCGTCTGCGGCCCGATGAGATCCAGGCGCTCTGGTTCGGCGCCGGCATCGCCAGCCAGATCGGCATGGTGCTGGCGCTGGAGCCAGGCACGTTCGTCGAGCCGTGGCCCGAGGTGGAGGACGATCAAGAGCCGTCGGCCGAGCCGGGCACGCCCGTCGAGCCACAGCCCGAGATCGTGGAGCAGCCGCCCGCGGCGGCCTAGGACGCGTCCTTCGGCGGCAGGCGCGCTTCGAGCGCGGCGAAGCGCGCCTCCATCGCCACGGTCATGTCGTCGAGTTTCGCGGCGAGCACAGCGTTGTCGATCTCGGCCTGCTCGGCGGCCTCCTCGAGCAGTTCCTCGACCTCGTCGTGCTCCCGGTTGATCACCAGTTTCACGAGCGTGCCCACGACGACCGCGAAGAAGGTGCCCCGGAGGATGCCGAGCACGATCGACAGGGCGATCGTCTCGTCGTGGGTCGGCTGCGGTCCCTTCGAGCCGACCGTCACGGTGGTGAACGACCAGTACAGCGCATCGCCGAAGCCCGAGCCCTCGGTGCGCCAGAACGCCACGGTGGCCGTGAGCAGGATCAGCCCGCTGAACCCCAGCAGGTAGGCCAGTGACTGGCGGCGCAGGAGCCAGCGGGCGAGCGGTCCGAGCCGCAGAGCACCGCTCAGCGCGACGAGGCCGGGCACGGGCATGATCAGATTGGCGGCGACGACGAGGGGGCCGACGATGACGATCAGCGTCAGGAACTTGTGCGTGCGCAGGAAGTGCCAGCGATCCGGCGACACGCGCAGGAGCACGACCCACTGCGCGAGGAAGACGAACCACGGGCCGTCGGCGAGCACGTTCCCCAGCACGTCGAGCGCGAGATACTCGGCACCCGCCACGCGGATGCACATGCCGACCAGCACGACGATCGAGGCGGCGATCATCGGCCGCGCGAACCGCTTCTCCCAGTACGCGAGGTTCTCTGCCGAGCGCTCCATGCGGGCTATCCCAGCAGGTGGCGCAGCACGGCGATCGTGGTGTGCAGGCGGTTCTCCGCCTCGTCCCAGACGACCGACTGTGGCCCGTCGATGACCTCGGCCGCGACCTCCTCGCCGCGATGCGCGGGCAGGCAGTGCATGAAGATGGCGGTTGGCGCGGCCTGCGCCATCAGCGCGGCGTCGACCTGATAGCCGGCGAACGCGGCGAACTTCTCGTCCTTCTGCGCCTCCTCGCCCATCGACACGAAGACGTCGGTGACGACGACATCGGCGCCGGCAACGGCCTCGGCCGGATCGCGCAGCTCGGTCAGGGAGCCGCCGTGCTCGGCGGCGATCAGCGCGGTCGCGGCC
>CAINDT010000418.1 GCA_903847495.1 uncultured Actinomycetes bacterium | reverse complement strand
TGGCTGCCGTAGTCGGCCTCGAAGATCTCGCGGATGAAGGCCTCATGGTCTTCCACACCGGCCTCGGCGATTCGGTGCGGCAGGAACGCCTCGTGCGTGGCGCCGAGGATGCTCATCAGCCGGGCGTGGCGATGGCGCCCTTCGAGCGCCTCGTCGTCCACGCGCCAGCCTGGCCCGCCGGTGATCGCCTCGCCAAGCGACTGCGCGACGATGCGGCCGTACGCCGTGGTGCGTGCCGTGCCCGCGATCAGCACGAGGCGCTCCACCATCTCCGGATACGTGACGGCAAAGCGCAGCGCCTGCTGCGCGCCCATCGAGAACCCGACGAGCAGTCGCAGACGCGTGACGCCGAGATGATCGAGCAGCGCCTTCTGCACCGCGACGTCGTCGGCAGTCGCGAGCGCCGGGAAGGCCGCGCCACGCTGGTCGGGATGCGCGTTCGTCGGCGAGGTTGAGGCGCCGGCTCCGAGCATCGCCGGCGTGATCACCGCACACGCGCTCGGGTCGATCGGCCCGTCCGGCGAGAGAAACCCGGCCATCGAGTCCATGCTACCCGAGTACATATGGGGCAGCATGATCACCGTGCCGTCCTCGATCTCGCCGTGAACGCGGTACGTGATCTGCGCATCCTTGAGGACGCCACCACGTGCCAGCGGGAAGTCGTCAAGGGGCAGGCTGGACTCGATGAAACTCATGCTCGGGACGATACGCGAACGCCATGGCGCACAGGGCGCGGGAGCCGCGCACATCCGGCGCATTACGGTGCACCCGCGCCGCTCGTATGTAGCGTTGCATCCACTACTGATTACACCTATGCTCGACACCATGGCTCCGCGAACCACGACGACCGTACGCGTCTATCCCGAGACGCGCGCTGAGATCGCACGGCGCGCCGAACTCGAAGGCGTCACCGCCGCTGAACTGCTCGAGCGCGTCATGCGCCGTTCCGCGGATGAGGAGCTGCTCGAGGCGATGATGGCCTGGGACGAGCAACATGCCGACAAGCTGTACGCCCTCGCACGCGAGCCATACCCCCTCGAGCCAGATGACATCCCCCCGAGCGCGACGCGGTGAGGTCTGGCTCGCGGACCTCGACCCGGTCCGCGGCAACGAGCAAGCCGGCATACGGCCCGTGCTCGTCATCAGCGTCACACGAATGAGCGCAAGCCGTCAGGGCATGGCCATCGTCGTGCCGCTGACGTCGACCGATCGCCAGCACTTCGGCGCCATCCGCTTACCAGCAGGCGAAGGCGGCCTGCGCCGCGACTCCTACGCGCTTCCGCTCCAATTGCGCTCCATCGCGAGGGAGCGGCTCATCACCCGCTGGGGAACCGCCGCGCCCGTGACGGTCGACCAGGTGGCCGATCGCGTGCGCATCGCCATCGGCATCGAGGCTCCGCCGAACGGCTGAGCGGGCGGGGCCGCTTCCGGCCCCGCCCGCAGTCGCATCAGCCGATGCGGATCATCTTGCGGTTGACGAACTCCTCGGCGCCGAAGCGGCCGAGCTCGCGGCCGAAGCCAGAGCGCTTGACGCCGCCGAACGGCAGCTCCGGCGCGTCGGCACCAACGACGTTGACGAAGACCATGCCGGCCTCGATCTGGTCGGCAACGCGCTCCGCCTGGGCGGCATCGGTCGTGAAGAGATACGAGCCGAGGCCGTACGGCGTGTCGTTGGCAAGGCTGATCGCCTCGTTCTCGTCGGCCACGCCGAACACGATCGCAATGGGGCCGAACAGCTCCTCGTGGAAGGCCGGGTTGTCACTCGTCACGCCCGTCAGCACGCCCGCCGTGAAGTAGTTGCCCGAGCGCTCGCCGCCGACCAGCGTGGCGCCGGCCGCGACCGCGCGCTTCAGCTGATCCTCGAGGCGATCGGCCGCAAGCGTCGACGACAGCGGACCCATGGCGCAGTCGGCCGACATCGGGTCGCCCGTCTCGACGGCCGCGAGGGCCTCCGAGAACTTGCCGAGGAAGTCGTCGTGCAGGTCCTGCGCCACGACGAAGCGCTTGGCCGCGTTGCACGCCTGGCCCGCGTTGTCGACGCGAGCGGCGACAGCCGACTCGACGACCGAATCGAGATCATCGGTCGAGAGCAGGATGAACGGATCCGAGCCGCCGAGCTCGAGCACGACCTTCTTGAGGTTGCGGCCTGCGATCTCGGCGACGGCGGCGCCAGCGCGCTCCGAGCCGGTGACCGACACGCCCTGGACGCGCGGATCGCCGATCAGGGTCTCGATCTGGCTGTTCGTCGCGTAGATGTTCACGTACGCGCCCGCCGGGAAGCCGGCGTCGAGGTACATCTGCTGCATCGCGGCGGCCGACTCGGGACACTGCGGCGCGTGCTTCAGCAGGACGGTGTTGCCGATGATCAGGTTCGGGCCGCCGAAGCGCGCCACCTGGTAGTACGGGAAGTTCCACGGCATGATCCCGAGCACGACGCCGATCGAACGGCGCTTGACGACCGCGGAGCCCTCGCCCCACGACAGCTCGACCGACTCGTCCGCCATGAACTTCTCGGCGTTATCGGCGTAGTACTCGTAGATGGCCTGGCAGAAATCGATCTCGCCAAGGGCCTGCTCGCGCGGCTTGCCCATCTCGCGCACGATGATGTCGGCCAGCTCCTCACGGCGCTCGGTGTGCAGGTCGCCAACTTTGCGCACCATCTCGGCGCGCTCCTTGACGGTCGTCTTGCGCGACCACTCGTCATGCGTCTTCTGCGCCAGGGCGACGGCGTTCGCCAGCTCGGCGTCG
>CAINDT010000417.1 GCA_903847495.1 uncultured Actinomycetes bacterium | reverse complement strand
TTGAGCACCACGTCTGGACCGCTCGCGTCGATCAGGTCGACGAGGGCGCTCGCGCCGCTCAGAACCGGCCGTCCCAACTCGGCGGCAGCACGCTCTGCGGCGACCGGATCGGCGAGTGCCAGCACCTCCGCGCCCGTGGCATGCGCGGCCGTCACGAGACCATCGACATCGGAACCCGCCGCCAGCGCCACGACCTGGAGATCGTCGTGGGCAGCCGCGACCTCCAGTGCCTGCGAGCCGATCGAGCCGGTCGCGCCGAGGATAGCGATGCGCTTCATCTGCTCACATGGTGCCAGTCGTTGGCGAAGGTGGTTCGCAGAAGAGTGTGCGAGACGACGGGATCAAGCGCGCCAGCAGCGGCAACGACGGCCCAGGGACCGGCAACCAGGCGACGCGATGACCTTGAGGTGAATCGGTCCTTTCGGACCGAGCCACCTCAAGGCCTTCGCGTCGTCGGACGCCAGCCACCTCGAGGTGATCCCGTCGTCACAGGTACGTAATCAGCCAGAGGCCGAACAGCGCCATCGGCGCCGTGATCAGCATGGCATCGATGCGGTCGAGGACGCCGCCATGACCCGCCAGCAGGGTCCCTGAGTCCTTCACCCCGAGGTCACGCTTGACGAACGACTCGAGCAGATCGCCGAACGGGCCCGTCAGCGCCACGATCAGGCCGAGCACCAGGCCCTCGACGGTGCCGACGATGCCCTGGCCGTAGAGCACCCACCACACGACGACGGTCCCCACCACCACGCCCGCGATGAACCCCTCCACGGACTTGCCCGGCGAGATCGCCGGCGCCAGCTTGCGGCGCCCGATCAGACGCCCGATCGCATAGGCACCGATATCCGAGGCCCAGGTACCGAGGAGCACCGCGAGAACGAGGGTGAACGAGTCGTCGCGCAGCACGACGACCGCGCCGAGCCCCACACCGATCCAGACGACGCCGAACACCGTTACCGCCATGCTCGTCAGCGACGAGTGATGCTCGTGAGGCGAGGCCGCGGCGAGGATGAAGGTGAGGAGGACGACGGGACCGAGCACCAGCACCATGCCCTGCACCCCGTGCAGATGGGCAGCCAGCACCACCGCGGCAACCCCGACGTAGCCCGCCAGCATCACCGGTCGATGATCGCGTGCGATCGTCCACAGCTCGTGCGCAGCGAGCACACCCGCGACGACGCCGAGCCCCACGAGCCACCACGACCCGAACCAGAGGGCGGCGATCGCGATCGGCAGCAGAATCACCGCGACGAGAATGCGGCTGGCCAGGTTGCCCACCGCTAGCGCCCCTGCTCCGCGCGGCTCATCGACCGCCGAAGCGTCGACGCCGCGTGGCGAATTCGCTGACAGCCTGCTGCAGCTGCTCGCCGCCGAAGTCGGGCCAGAGCACGTCCGGGAAGGAGTACTCCGCGTACGCGGCGTGCCACAGCAGGAAGTTGGAGACACGCTGCTCGCCTGACGTGCGGATCACGAGATCCGGGTCGGGCAGCTCGGCGGCGGCGAGGCGCGTGCGGATCGCCGTCTCGTCGATCTCGTCGGGACGCAGGCCGTCTTCGACGATGCGGCGGCAGGCGTCGACGATCTCCGCGCGCCCGCCGTAGTCGAAGGCGACGAAGAGGTCGAGGCGCTCGTTGTCCTTCGTGCGCTCCTCCATGTCCGTCATCAGTTGCAGGAGCTTCGGCGACAGGCGGTCGCGGCGGCCGATGAAACGGATGCGCACGCCCTGGCGATGCAGATCCATGAACTCCCGCTGGATCGTCCGTGCGAAGAGATCCATCAGCCCGCTGACCTCGTCCTCGGGACGCGTCCAGTTCTCGGTCGAGAAGGCGTACACCGTGAGCGCGCGGATGCCGAGGTCGGGCGCGGCCTCGACCGTGCGACGCAGCGCGCGCACGCCGGCATGGTGGCCGCTCAGCGTCGGCAGCCCGCGCTGCTTCGCCCAGCGGGAGTTGCCGTCCATGATGATCGCGACGGACGTCGCGGTGGACGGCGCCGCTGGAGCTTGGTCGGCTCGGCGGATGCCCTTGATGCGGTCGAGGATGGCCATGGATGCGCTGACGACAGGCGCGTGCCTGTTCGGCATAGCGTACCGGCTGGAACCGGCGCGTGCCGGTCTCAGACCTCCATCACGTCGGCTTCGCGCTGCTTCAGCGCGGCGTCGATCTGCCCGACGTGCTCGTCCGTGATCTTCTGGACCTTCTCCTCGGCCCGGTGGATCTCGTCCTTGCCGACCTCGCTCTCGAGGGCATTCAGGTCCTGAATCACATCGCGGCGCACGTTGCGCAGGGCGATGCGCCCCTCTTCGGCGAGGTTGCGCACGACCTTGACGAGCTCCTTGCGGCGCTCCTCCGTCAACTGCGGAATCGAGAGACGGATGACCTTGCCATCGTTCGACGGGTTGATCCCGAGGTCGCTCTCGTTGATCGCCTTTTCAATGTCGCCGAGCGCGGTGACGTCGTAGGGCTGGATCAGCAGCGAACGCGGATCGGGCGCACTGACGGTCGCCATCTGCGTGAGCGGCGTCGGAGTGCCGTAGTACTCGACGACGATGCGCTCGAGCAGCTGCGGCGTCGCGCGGCCCGTGCGCACGGTGTTGAACTCGTTGCGCGTCGCCTCGACGGATTTCGCCATCCGCTCCTTCGCCTCATTGACCAGATCGTCGACCACGTGACTCCTCCTTGACCACGTCAGTATGACCGCTTCTCAGACGGACTGCGGATCCACGTCGACAACGACGCGCGCGTCGGCCGCGCGGAGCGAGGCGTGGCGGTCGGCGAGCACGGCGTGAATGGCCCGCGCCGCGTGCTCCGCCCGCTGGGTGCGCAGCAGCAGATGCGCGCGGTAACGGTCGCGCAGACGGATCAGCTGCGCCGGCCCGAGGACGTCATCGTCGGGCACCATCTGCTCGAGCGCCGCCGCGAGGCCGTCGAGGAAGGCCATCGGCGCGTCGGCGTGCGGCGAGTCCACGAGGACGCGCACGAGGCGGCTGAACGGCGGGTAGCGCAGCGCCTCGCGCCGGGCCAGCTCGCCGTCGAGGAACTCATCGACCGCGTGCCGCGCGGCGAGGCGCACGACACGCTGCCCGGGATCCCACGTCTGCAGCATCACGCGTCCGCCCGACCCCTCGCGCCCGGCGCGCCCCGCGAGCTGCGCAAGCAGGGCGAAGGATCGCTCCTCGGCGCGAAAGTCGGGCATCGCGAGGCCGAGGTCGGCGTCAATGACGGCGGCCAGCCGCACGTCGGGGAAGTCATGTCCCTTGGCGACGATCTGCGTGCCGACGAGCACTGCACGATCGGTGGAGCCGAACGTCGCGAGCACCTCCTCGAGCGCACCCACCTTCGCCGCCACATCCCCGTCGAGGCGCAGCACGGTCAGGCCGGGGAAGCGGTCCGCGATCTCGCTCTCGAGCCGCTCCGTCCCCGCGCCGATGCGCGTGATGTCCACGGCGCCGCAGTGCGGACACTTCGTGGGCGCGGGCTCCGTGTGGTTGCAGTGGTGGCAGACGAGGCGCGACGGGTGCTGGTGCAGCACCAGCGAGACGTCGCAGGACGGGCAGCCGAAGCCCTTGCCGCAGGCGCGGCAGTGCAGCGCGAGCGCGGCGCCACGTCGGTTGAGGAGGATCATCGCCCGGCCGCCATCGCGCTCGATGTCGCCAAGCGCCGCAGCCAGCGACCGCGACAGCGGATAGTGGCC
>CAINDT010000416.1 GCA_903847495.1 uncultured Actinomycetes bacterium | reverse complement strand
CACGATGATCTCGTTCCTCGCCCACGCCGAACACAAGGGCGTCGACGTGCTTGAGTACGGCTCCGAGATCGGTGGCACCGTCATGCGCCGTGTCGAGGACGGCCGCTACGCCTTCGTTCACGTGCATCAGCGCCCCCGCGTCGTCGTCGCCGCCGGGCAGGCCGAGCAGGCGCGCGAGCTGATCGGCAAGGCCGAGCGCGACTGCTTCATCTCCGCCTCGACCAGCGCGGAAATCCAGAACGACTGGGAGATCAACGAGCGATGAGCGAGCCACAGGATCCGGTTCACGGCTCGTACCACGCGTTCTACGGCGTGGTGCGCACCTTCTGCGGCGTGCCGCTCGTGTCGTCACGCGATGACGTCGCCGCTGCCGACGCCGTCGTGATCGGTGCACCGTTCGACGAGGGTGTCTCGTACCGCCCGGGCACGCGCTTCGGCCCGCAGGCCGTGCGCACCGCCGAGGACATCAACGTCACGGGCGACCGGCCGAGCATGCATGCCGGCATCGATCCCCTTCAGGAGTTGCGCATCGTCGACTGGGGCGACATCGACGTGGTCGCCAGCGATCTCCCCCGCTCGCACGCACTGCTCGCCGAAGCCGCGGGCGCTGCGCTTGCCACCGACACCGTGCCCGTCGTGATCGGCGGCGACCACTCGCTGTCGCACGCGATGCTCCAGGCGATGCACGCACAGTTCGGCGCCGACGGCTACTCGGTGATCCACTTCGACACGCACGCCGACACGGGCGTCCCCGAGGACGGCGAGCCGCCGCACGGCACGCCGTTCCGCGCCGCCATCGAACGCGGCCACCTGAAGGGCTCGAACATCTTTCAGATCGGCCTACGCGGCACGTGGCCCGGACCCGAGTTGTTCCAGTGGATGCGCGAGCAGGGCATGCAGTGGGCGACGATGGACGAGGTGATGGACCGCGGCATCAGTGACGTCGTGCACGAGGCGATCCATCACGCCCGGCAGGCGGCGCCGAAGACCTACCTGACCGTTGACATCGACGTGCTCGACCCGGCCTACGCGCCGGGCACCGGCACGCCGGAGCCGGGCGGCCTGACGACACGCGAGCTGCTGCGCTCCGTGCGCACGGTCACCAGCCAGCTCGACGTCGCGGCCTTCGACCTCGTCGAAGTCTCGCCGCCGTACGACCACGCGGCGATTACCGCCATGGCCGGCCACCGCGTGCTGCTCGAGGGGCTCAACGGCATGGCGCTGCGGCGCACGGGACGCGAGTCCCGTCACGAGAAGCCGTGACCCCGCCGCTCGTCGCGTACGCGGATCTACACGACGACCCGCTCGTTGGCGCGCTGCTCGAGCTGGCGGAGAACCCCGACAGCGAACTGCTGGCCGCCGACGCGGCACGCGCCGCGATGGGGCATGAGCTCGACGTCGCCACCACGATCGCCCTCGCCGTCGTCGCCTCCGACGGGCCATTCGCCACGGCAGCACGCACGGGCCTCCCGGCCGATGACCCACGGCTCGCCCTGGCCGGCGCCGAGTTGGCACGCCTCGGCACGTTGGCCCACGACGACGCCCGCCGCCTCCTGCAACGCCACGGCCTCGAGGGCGCACTGGCGGGCACGCCGCTGCCGCCCCGCACACGCGATGCGATGCCGCTGGCTGCCGTGACACTCGTCGACACGCTGGCGGCCGACGCCAGCTGGCTTCCCCACGCTCCGGATCTCGCCGCGTTCCACTCGACCGATGCGACCGGCGACCTCGCCATCCATCGCGTGCTGCGGTGGCTCGACGGCCAGCTCGTCGGCGTCGGTGCGCCCGACCGCATCGCGCTTGCCGACCTGACGGGCTACGAGGACCAGCGTGCGCCGCTGCTCGAGGACCTGCAGGCGTTCCTCCACGGCGCACCCGCCAACGACGCGCTGCTCTACGGCCCGCCCGGCACCGGCAAGTCGGCTGCCGTGCGTGCCTGCGCCGATGCCTTCGCCGACCAGGGCGTGCGCCTTGTGCAGGTCGAACGCGATCAGCTCGACGACGTCGAAGAGGCATTGCTCGCGCTGCGCGACGGCCCCTGCACCGTGCTCTTCCTCGACGACCTCGTGGTCGACGACGACGATCGGCTCGACCGCATGCTGCGCGCCACGCTCGATGGCGGCGTCGCCGAGCGCCCGTCGAACGTGATCGTCTGGGCCACGTCGAACCGCCTCAACCTGATGCACTCCTCGCAGTCGGAGCGCGCCGACGACGTCGACCAGGCCGAGACTGCCGGCGAGAAGTCGGCGCTGGCCGCACGCTTCGGGCGCCGCATTCGCTTCGGCCGCCAGGATCGCGATGCCTACCTCGCGATCTGCCACCGACTCGTGCGCGATCGGCTCGGTGAGGTACCAGACGGGCTCGACGCCGAGGCTATGCGCTTCGCCGTGCAGGGCCACGGGTTGTCAGCGCGCACCGCCGTGCAGTTCGCCGCCAGCCGCCTGGGCTAACGGCCGAACGTCGCCGTCAGCACCGCGCCGTCGGGATCGCCCGGCCGCAACGACCAACTGCCGCCGACGGCATCGACCCAGGTGTCGATCACCGTGGCGCCGAGCCCCGGCTGCCAGCCAGCAGCCAACTGCTGGCCATCCGTGATCAGCTCGACCCGGACCTGAGACCCCTCACCCATCGCCAACTGCAGGCGCGCGTGTCGCGCCCGCGCATGCTTGAGCGCGTTCTGGAGGCCCTGCTCCACCGTGCGGTAGATGGCGATGGCGACGGGATCGTCATCCTCGGTCCGGAGAAACCGCGCCCGGAACGCGTCATCGGCGTTGAGCTCCACGTCGAGCACGCCGCCGAAGGCATCGCAGTGCTCGCGCAGTGCCGCCACCAGCCCGAACGTGCCCAGCGGTGGTGCTAGCCGCCGCCCGACCGCCCGTACGCCGTGCTCCCGCGCGTGCTCGATCTCGGCCAGCGCCAGTGCGAACTCCTCGCGGCGTTCCGTCGGCACGGCGTCCGCGACGGCCGAGAGCCGGAGCGTGGCGCGCAGGAGCTCGGTCTGCACGTCATCGTGCAGCGCGCGGGCGATCTCGCTCCGCACGCGCTCGTCGGCGGCGATCAGCGTAATGCGCTCCGTCCGCACCGACGCGAGCTCGCTCCGCAGCACGACCTCGGTGCGTCGCTGGCGCT
>CAINDT010000415.1 GCA_903847495.1 uncultured Actinomycetes bacterium | reverse complement strand
GCAGACGCTTCTTCGCGGAGTCGGCACGCATGCCACCGAGCTCGCGGGTGAACGCGCCGAGCGCGCGGCCGAGCTCGATCGTGCGGCCGGCGCCCTCGCCGCGCCAGAACGGGATCTGTCCGGGACGGCCGGGCGCGGGGGAGACGAGCACGCGATCGCGGGTGATGCGCTCGATGCGCCAGCTCGACGCACCGAGCTGGAAGATCTGGCCGGCGCGCGCCTCGTAGACCATCTCCTCGTCGAGCTCGCCCACGCGCCCACCACCGTCGGCGAGGTGCACGCCGTAGAGGCCGCGGTCGGGGATCGTGCCGGCGTTGGCGACCGCCAGCGAGCGCGTGCCGTCGCGCCCGTGCAGGACGTCGCCGATGCGATCCCACGTGATGCGTGGGCGCAGCTCGGCGAACTCGTCGGACGGGTAGCGCCCCGCCAGCATGTCGAGCACGCCCTCGAGCTGCGCGCGCGGCAGGTCGCGGTAGGGCGCAGCGCGCTTCACGAGCGCCTCAAGATCGCTGACCGTCCAGTCTTCAGCCGAGCACATCGAGACGATCTGCTGCGCGAGCACGTCGAGCGGGTTCTGGGGCACGCGGATGTCCTCGACCGCGCCCTCGTACATGCGCTGCACGACCACGGCGCTCTCGACGAGATCGCCACGGTGCTTGGGGAAGATGCGGCCACGGCTCGTGGCGTCGACGGTGTGGCCGGCGCGACCGATGCGCTGCAGACCGCGCGCCACGCTGCGGGGCGACTCGACCTGGATGACGAGGTCGATCGAGCCCATGTCGATACCGAGCTCGAGCGAGGAGGTGGCAACGAGGCATGGCAATTGGCCGCTCTTGAGTAGCTCCTCGACCTCCTGCCGTGTCTCGCGCGCCAACGAGCCGTGGTGCGCGCGGGCGATCTCCCGTTCGGCCAGCTCGTTGAGGCGCAGTGCGAGGCGCTCGGCGAGCCGGCGGTAGTTGACGAAGATCAGCGTCGTGGTGTGCGCCTCGATCAGCTCGAGCAGCTGCGGATAGATCGCGGGCCAGACCGAGTTGGCGCCCGCGTCGCCGCCGCCCTGCACGTGCTCGGGCAGTGCGGCGCCCTCCGCGTCGGGCCGGGCCATGTCAGCGAGCGGCACGACGACGTCCACGTCGATCGCGCGGCGCATGCCGGCGTCCACGATCGTGCAGGGCCGGTCGCCCGACGCGAAGCGGGCCACCTCGTCGAGCGGCGAGACGGTGGCGGACAGTGCGATCCGCTGGACGGGGCGGCCGGCGAGGTGCTCGAGGCGCTCGAGCGACAGCGCCAGATGGCTGCCGCGCTTCGTACCGGCGACGGCGTGGACCTCGTCGATGATCACCGTCTCGACGGTCCGCAGCGCCTCGCGTCGCGTCGGCGAGGTGAGCAGCAGGAACAGGCTCTCGGGCGTGGTGATCAGGATGTCGGGCGGTGTGCGGGCCTGGCGGGCGCGCTCCTTCTCCGGTGTGTCGCCGGTGCGCACGCCGACGTCGATGTCGGGCAGCGGCAGGTCGAGGCGGTCAGCGGTGGCGCGCAAGCCGGCGAGCGGGCCGCGCAGGTTGCGCTCGATGTCGTAGTTGAGGGCCTTCAGCGGAGAGATGTAGAGCACCCGCGTGCCCTTCTCGGTGCGCGGCGTCGTGGTGAGCCGGTCGAGCGCTACGAGAAACGCGGCCAGCGTCTTGCCCGAGCCGGTCGGCGCGCACAGCAGCACATTGCCGCCGCCAGCGATCGCCGGCCAACCCTGCGCCTGCGCGGGCGTTGGGCCATTCGGGAAGGTATCGCGCAGCCAGGTCGCGGCGACAGGCGAGAGCGCGGTGGCGAGCGGGTCGGCGGTTCGCGGCGGCATGGTCTCTGCGTCTCGTGCGGCGGGTGCCGATCAGGCGGCATCCGTCTCACGGGACAGCCTAGGCGCAGTAGCCTGCACGGGTGGCTGTGGCCCCGATCAACGAGACTGCCGACGAGCGTCGTGAACGGCTGATCGCCGTGGCGACCACGCTGATCGCCCGCGAAGGCGTTGCCGCGTGCACCTTCCGCAACCTGGCGCACGACGCGGGCTGCTCGACCCGACCGTTCACCCACGCCTTCGGCACGCGCGACGCGCTGCTGCGCGAGGTCGCGCTGCGCACGTGGACGGACGCCGACTTCGATTACGACACGCTCGACGACCCCTCCGAACTTCCAGCTGACTGGGACTGCATCAAGGAGTTGATCGCGATCGGCGAGGACTTCCTGCCGCGCTCACCCGCGCTGCGCGAGAGCGAGCGCGTCTACATCGAGATCATCCTCCACAGCCTCACACGGCCTGAGCTCGCCGACGAGCTGCTCGCCTTCAGTCGCGCAGCCAACGGGCGCATCGGCCAGCTGCTGCACGAGGGCCAGCGCCGCGGGCAGGTGACGACCGAGCAGTCGACCACCGATCTGGTGATGGCCTTCTGGAGCTTCCAGGAGGGT
>CAINDT010000414.1 GCA_903847495.1 uncultured Actinomycetes bacterium | reverse complement strand
CGTGGAGCGCGACGTCGTGGCGCTGCTCACGGAGGGCCTCGCCGAGGACGCGGCGGTGCAGCGCACCTATGCGGGCATCAAGGCCGTCGGCGATGCGGCGGAGGCCGAGGCCGAGGCGATCACCGCCGCGCAGCTCGAGCGCCTCGACAAGCTGCCGTCCTCGCGCGAGCTCGACCGCGAGCGCAAGCGCATCGAGACCGGCGGCAAGACGACCGCCAGTCGGCGCCGCCGTCGGGCCGAGACCGACATGATGCGCGCCGTGATCGCCACCGTGCAGCTCGTGATCCGCGACGTTCTCGTCGTGCAGGCCGACGCGCCCGACCGCACCGGGTCGGGGATTCCCGGTGACGCGTTGGCGGCGGTCGCCGAGCGCATTCCGCGCACCCGTCTGGAGCAGGCGCTGACCGGTGTCGACGACGTGCGTCGCGCGCTGAGCCAGCCGATCAACGGGCCGCTGGCGCTGGCCGCGGTCTACGCGCGGGTTGGTCTCGCGCGTCGACGCGAGGCGGTGACGGCATGATCGTCGTCGGTGTCGTGTTCCAGTCCGGCGGCAAGGTCGAGGCGCTCGACCCCAACGGGCACGAGCTCGCATGGAACGACCGCGTGATCTGCGAGACGCCGCGCGGCGAGGAGTACGGTCGCGTCGTCCAGCCGGCCCATGAGCTCGAGGGCAAGGCGCCCGAGCGTGTCTTCCGCGTGCTGCGCAAGGGCACGGCAGAGGACGACACCCTGCGGCGCGAGCAGCGCGAGCGCGCCGCCGAGGTGCGCCGCGTGTTCCGGCGTGAGGTCGTCAAGCGTCATCGGGGCATCAAGGTGCATGGCGCCGAGATGCCGTTCGATGGCCGTCGTGTGGTGATCGGCTACACCAGCGAGGAGCGCGTGGATCTGCGCCCGATCGCCCAGGACGTCGGCCGCCAGTTGAATGTGCGCATCGAGGCGCGACAGGTCGGTCCTCGCGATGGCGCGCGTGTGACCGGCGGCTACGGCCTCTGCGGCGACGTCCTCTGCTGCACGCGCTTCCCCGCCCACGAGACGCGCATCACGCTGCGGATGGCCAAGGATCAGGACCTGCCGGTCAATCCCGGGCGCGTCACCGGTCTGTGCGGCCGTCTGCGCTGCTGCCTCGCCTTCGAGCACCCGGTCTACAAGTCGTTCCGCGACCGTGCGCCAGCCGTCGGCCGGACGGTCGAGACGCCCGAGGGGCGCGGCGTGGTGCGCGGAATCAACGTGCCGTCCGACTCCGTGATCGTGCGCTTCGACGACGAGCGGGAATTGCCGATTCGGCTCGACGATGTCCGTGAGGTGGCGCGCTGACGCCGAATCCGGGAGAACCCGCAGCGTCACCTGTCGTACAGTTCACGTGCATTCCTGAGGAGGCCTGACATGGGCGTTGTCGCCGTTGGCGTAGATGGTTCGGATCGTTCGGTTCCCGCACTTGAGTGGGCTGCCGCGGAGGCCGCGGCGCACGGCCACACGCTCCGCGTCGTGACCGCCTGGTCGATTCCGGTGACGGCGCTCAGTCCGGGCGGTCTGCCGGCGCCCTATCCGATCGATGAGCTCGAGGCGGATGGACGCGCTGCGCAGGAGGCCGTGATCGCCAAGGCAACCATGCCGGAGGGGCTCGAGATCGAGCACCACGTCGTCGAGGGCGGTCCCGGTGCGGTGTTGCTTGACGCGGCGGAGAAGGCCGACCTCCTCGTGATCGGCTCGCGCGGCCACGGCGGCTTCACGGGTCTCCTGCTCGGCTCGGTCGGCCAGCAGTTGACGGGCCACGCGGCCTGCCCGGTCGTCGTGGTGCCGACTGCACACCACTGAGTCGCCACGTGCCTGAGGTTCGCCTGGGTCTGCGTGCGAACGCGCTGCAGTTCTCGCTGCTCGTCGCGCTGAACGCCCTGGTCGGCTCGATGGTCGGTCTCGAGCGCACCGTTATGCCGCTGATCGGCGAGCGCGAATTCGGCATCACCTCGAAGGCGGCGATCCTCGCCTTCGTGCTCGCCTTCGGCATCAGCAAGGCGATCACGAACCTCTTCTCCGGTAGCCTCGCCGAGCGCCACTCGCGACGGCGGATATTGATTATCGGCTGGCTGCTCGCACTGCCGGTGCCGCTGCTCGTCGGACTCGCACCGTCGTGGGGCTGGATCGTCGTCGCGAACCTGTTCCTCGGTGTCAATCAGGGCTTGGCGTGGTCGATGACGGTGGTGATGAAGATCGATCTGGTCGGTCCGGCGCGGCGTGGCCTGGCGCTGGGATTGAACGAGGCCGCTGGCTACATGGGTGTCGCGCTGATGGCGCTGGCGTCGGGCGCGCTGGCCGCCACGTACGCGCCGCGCGAGGTCGTCTGGGTCGGCGCCCTGCTTGTCGCCATCACCGGCCTTGCGATCTCGCTGGCACTCGTCCGTGATACCGGTGCGCACGTGCAGCTCGAGCAGCGGGCGCACCTTGCCGTCGGCAAGGCACTCGGCCTCGGTGGCGCGCTCGTCGAGGCGACCCTTCGCAATGGCCCGCTGCGCGCGTCCTGTCAGGCCGGGCTTGTCAACAACCTCAACGACGCGCTTGCGTGGGGACTCGTGCCGCTCTATCTCGCCGCGCGGGGCGCGTCGCTCCGGGAGATCGCCATCGTGGCCGCCGCGTACCCGCTGGTCTGGGGCGCGGGGCAGCTCGTGACGGGCTGGCTCAGCGATAGCGTCGGTCGCAAGCCGCTGATCGTGCTGGGCATGCTGGTCCAGGCGATCGCGCTCGGCGTCCTGGCGCTCGGTGGCGGTGCCTTCACCGTCGCGCTCCTTGCCGCCGTGCTGCTCGGAGCAGGCACGGCGATGGTCTACCCCACGTTGATCGCCGCCGTCTCCGACAACAGCCAGCCGCGCGATCGTGCTCGCATCGTCAGCGTCTACCGCTTCTGGCGCGATTTCGGCTTCGCGCTGGGTGCCGTCCTCGCCGGCGTGCTGACGGATCTGATCTCCGCGCAGGCGGCGATCGTCGTGGTGGCGGCACTGACGGCCGCGAGCGGACTGTTCGTCGCGGCGACG
>CAINDT010000413.1 GCA_903847495.1 uncultured Actinomycetes bacterium | reverse complement strand
GGTGGAGCGCTCGCGGCACCAGAGGTGGTTCTTGGCGGCCTTGTGCACGATCTTCCCGTTCGGGCCGATCACGAAGAGCATGTTGAAGAAGCGGTCGTCCATCACCTCGGGCAGGCGCGCCTTGCACTGCACGACGATGTACGTGCCGTACTGCTTGGCCAGCTTGCCGAGCCGCTGCGTCTCAGGGCCGGGTAGGTCGATGAACAGCTCGCGTGCCGCGACGGTGTGGGGGATGTCGAAGATCTCGTCGGTGAAGCCCGTCAGCGCGCCCTCGGCGAGGGCGATCAGCTTGACGGGCATGTTGATGCCGATGATCGAGACGGCTGCGTGGATGGCGTCCTCGATGACGTCGAGGTTGCGCTCGATCTCGCTGCGCTTGGAGATGCCGCGCACCACCGTCGAGAGTCCCACTGCCATGTAGGGCGCTACGGGCCCCGTCTGCTTCGCCATGCCGACCTCCTGTGGGGTGCAAGCGTACGCGAATGACGGGGGCTGCCTCTTGACACCTCCCACGAGCGATTGGATACTGGATCCAATCTGTTCTGGAGGAACGCGTCCGATGGCTGCAACCGAGACTGGCTCCAACGTAGCGGCGCGCACGGGCGCCGAATTCCTCGAGGGTCTGCGCAACGACAAGGACCGCGAGATCTGGATCGGTGGCGAGTGCGTCGCCAACCCGATGGATCACGAGTTCCTGGCCACGGGCGCCGAGGCGATCGCGCGCGTCTACGACACGCAGCACGAGCACGCCGAGGTCTGTCTCGCGCCGAACCCGGACGACGGCAAGCTCGTCAACCGCACGCACCTGATCCCGCGCAGCAAGGATGACCTCGAAAAGCGCCGCGCGTCGATGGAGATCATCGCGGGCGCGACGGGCGGGATGATGGGCCGCGTCCCCGACTACCTCAACGTGACGTTCGCCTGCTTCGCCGGGGCGTCGGAGGTGTGGGCGCGCCGCGGCAACGAGCGCGGTGCGGAGAACATCGTCAACTACCAGAAGCTGATGCGCGACAAGGATCTGTCGACGACGCACGCGATCATGAATCCCGTCGCTGACCGCTCGAAGTCGGATGCCCAACAGATGGGCGGCGAGATCTCCCTGCACAAGGTCGGCGAGTGCGCGGAGGGCATCATCGTCCGCGGCGCGCGCATGCTCGCGACCCTTGCGCCGTTCGCCGACGAGATCTCGGTCTACCCCGGCTCGCCCCTGCAGGAGGGCGACGAGGCCTATGCGCTGGCGTTCGCGCTGCCGATGTCGACGCCGGGCCTGCGCTTCATCTGCCGCGACTCGTTCGCCAAGCCGAAGAGCACGTTCGACTACCCGCTCAGCGCGCGCTTCGACGAGATGGACGCGGTCGTGATCTTCGACGACGTCGTCGTGCCGTGGGACCGCGTCTTCCTCGATGGCGATCTCGCTGGCTACGACGAGGTCATCACCGACTCCGGCTGGCGCGGCCACATCATGCACCAGGCGTTTACCCGGTCGTACGTGAAGCTGATGTTCGCGTTCGGGCTCGGTCACGCGATGGCGCAGACCACAGGCGTGGCGCGCTTCGACCACATCCAGGAGAAGCTCGGCCAGATCTGGAACATGACGGAGCTCACGCGCTCGGCGCTCGTCGCCGCGGAGGCCGACTCGTACCTCGACGGCCACGGCGTCTGGTACCCGCATGACCGGCCCTTGATGGCGCTGCGCG
>CAINDT010000412.1 GCA_903847495.1 uncultured Actinomycetes bacterium | reverse complement strand
CGGTCGGGCGCGCCTTCGCGTGACAGCATCCGGATGGCGTTCCAGAGCTTCTCGGCGAGCGGCTCGAGCGGATCGATGCCGGCGCCGGTGAGGCGGGCGGAGACCTGGCCGGCGGTCTCCTTGAGGAGATCGAAGCGGTCGGCGATCAGCGATGCCGCGCCGGCGAGCCGGTCGAGATACGCCGGGTCTGCCACGCGAATGCCTTGCACGAGCGGCTGCAGTTCCTCGAGCGCCTGGTACATCGCATGCGTCGCGAGCACGGCGTCGGCCTCGTCGAGCTCAGTCGCCAGACGCCACGCCTCGGCAAGCAGCGGCAGCGCCTCGTCGATGGCGAGGGCGGCGGCGGTCTCCTCGGCGGCCTCGCAGATCGCGGCGAGCTCGACGGCCTGGCGGATCACGCGGCGCTCGTCGAGCGGAGCGCCCTCGGCGTCGATGACGACCCAGCCGAGCTCGTCGCCCTGCGGTACGGCGCAGATGAAGAGGTCGCCGCGGCGCAGGTCGCTGGCGGGGACGACGGCGCGCGGCGCGGTACCCACGAGGGCTTCGACATGGGCCGCAGCGGCCTCGATCGCGATAGGTTCCATGCCGCGAGCGTAACCGGAATCACCCTCTCCGAGGACAGGCGGCAGTCCCGGGGACGGGTTGGGGTAGGATTGAGCCATGGCACAGACCTCTGAGCAGCAGGCACCCACCACCGGGATCTCCGACGCGGTCGTCGAGTGGCGTCGCGAGACGCTGGAGCGCGCCGGTCTCGATAGCGAGCGCGCCGAGCGCATCGCCGCGTCCGACGCTGATCTGCACGAGGCCGTCCGTCTGCTTGAGCAGGGCTGCGCGCCCGAGCTGCTCGAGCGCATCCTGCTCTAGGGCGCTCGGCGTCCGAGCCCGGCCGCGTGCTTGCCTTCACGCACGACCGCTGGGTCTTTCCGCTGCCGCCGAGCAATCGGTTCCCGCAGGAGAAGTATCGGCTCGTGCGCGAGCGCGTTGAGGGCCTGCCGGGCGTCGAGGTGCGCGAGGCACCCCCGATCACCTGGGACGACGCCCTGCGCGTGCACGACGCGGAGTGGGTCCGCCGCATTCGTCATGGCCTGCTGACGCGCCGCGAGGAGGCCGCGCTCGGATTGTCGTGGTCGCCCGAGCTCGCCACCCGCACGCTGCACGCAACCGGGTCGACCGTGGCAGCGACGCGGGCCGCGCTCGAAGCTGGCGTGGCGGCGGCGCTCGGCGGCGGTACGCACCACGCGCATCGCGCGGTCGGTCGCGGCTACTGCCTCGTCAACGACATCGCTGTTGCGATTGAACTGATGCGTTCAGACGGATTAATAGGCAAATGCCTAATTCTGGATCTTGACGTGCACCAGGGCGACGGCAACGCCGACTGCTTCGCCGACGATGAGGCCGTCACCGTCGTCTCGCTGCACGGCGCCCAGAACTACCCGTTCGTGCGTGTGCCCGGCGACATCGACGTCGATGTGCCCGATCGCACCGGCGACGATGGGTACCTGACGCTGCTGGACGCCACGCTCGCCCGTCTCGACGCCTACGGCCCCTTCGACCTCGCGTTCCTGCTGGCTGGCGCCGATCCGTGGGAAGGCGATCGCCTCGGCCGCCTCGCGCTGACGGTGTCGGGCCTCGAGGAGCGCGACCGCCGCGCGATCCACTGGATCCGCGACCGCGACATCCCGCTGGTGGTCACCCTGGCGGGCGGGTACGGCGAGCCGATCGAGACCACGGCGGACATCCAGGCCCGCGCCGTCGGGTTAGCCGCAGACCGTGCATGACGCTACAGATGTATAGGGTGGAAACGGCAGGATTTCGGCGTCTCTGACCGTACCTACGGGGCATGGATACCCACATGCCTCGCAAGCTGATCGCCGAGGCGATTGGCACCTTCCTCCTTGTGTTCCTCGCCGTCGGCGCGGCCTTCTTCGGCATCGCCGCGGGTGTCGGCGTTGACGGTGCAGGTCCCGGCAGCGGCGTCGTTGGCGTTGCGCTTGCCTTCGGCCTCGTCCTGCTCGGCCTCGCCTACGCGTTTGGCCCGATCTCGGGCGCCCACGTCAACCCTG
>CAINDT010000411.1 GCA_903847495.1 uncultured Actinomycetes bacterium | reverse complement strand
CTCGAGCTGCTCGTGCAGGCCGGCCGGCCGCTCGAGCACGCGCTCGCGATGCTGATTCCGCCCGCGTGGAGTGATACGACGCTCGACATCGACGACGACGTGCGCGCGTTCTACGAGTATCACACCACGCTCGTCGAGCCCTGGGACGGACCCGCAGCGGTGATCGCCACCGACGGCGACAAGGTCGTCGCCACGCTTGACCGCAACGGCCTCCGCCCCGGCCGCTGGCTGCGCACGAAGGACGGACTGTGCGTGCTGGCATCGGAGATCGGCGTGCTCGACTTCCCCGAGGCGGACATCGTCGAGACGGGTCGCCTCGAGCCAGGTCGCATGCTGATGTTCGACACCGCGTCGGGCCGCGTCGTCCAGGATCGCGAGATCAAGCGCGTCCTCTCGCGCCAGCGCCCGTATCGTCAGTGGCTCGACCAGTACAAACTGCACCTCGACGACCTCCGCCCCCAGCAGGGCGTGGCGATCGACGAGCAGGCGCTCCCGCTCCAGCACCGCATCTTCGGGTACACCCGCGAGGATCTCTCGCTCCTGCTCGCGCCGATGGCGATGACGGGCGCCGAGCCGATCGGCTCCATGGGCGACGACACGCCGCTGGCCGCGCTTACGCACCGCAACCGCCTGCTCCCCAGCTACTTCAAGCAGCAGTTCGCGCAGGTGACGAACCCGCCGGTCGACTCCGAGCGCGAGCGCCTTGTGATGAGCCTGCGCGTCGGCGTCGGCGCGATCGGCAACCTGCTCACCGAGACGCCCGAACACTGCCGCCGCGTCACGACGCTCAGCCCGATCCTGACGAACGGCGAGCTTGAGAAGCTGCGCGCCCTGCGCCGCGACGGCTTCCGCGCCGCCACGATCTCGACGCTCTACCCCGTCGCCGAGGGCGAGAAGGGCCTCGCCAAGGCGCTTGAGATGGTCTCGCGCGAGGCGTCGCAGCTGGTCTGGGGCGGCACGACGATCGTGATCCTGTCGGATCGCGGCGCCGACGAGACGATGGCGCCGATCCCGCCGCTGCTCGCGACGGCCGCGGTGCACTCGCACCTCGTCCGCCAGGGTGCACGCACGATGTGCGGTCTCGTCGTCGAATCGGGCGAGCCGCGCGAGACGATGCACATGGCGCTCCTGATCGGGTACGGCGCCTCGGCCGTGAACCCGTACGTCGCGCTCGAGACCCTGCGCGACCTGCACGCCAAGGGCGAGCTCGGCGACCTCGAGCTCGGTGAGGCGCGCAAGCGCTACATCCAAGCACTCGGCAAGGGGCTGCTGAAGATCTGCTCGAAGATGGGCATCTCGACCATCCAGAGCTACCGCGGCTCGCAGATCTTCGAGGCCGTCGGCCTCGGCCGCACGCTCGTCGATCGCTACTTCCCCGGCACGATCTCGCGCGTCGGCGGCCTCGAGCTCATCGATATCGCCGACGAGATCCGCGAGCGGTACGAGCTCGACGTCGAGGCGCTGCAGCCCGAGGACATCCTCGACGCCGGCGGCGAGTACCAGTACCGCATCGGCGGCGAGCGCCATGCGTGGCGCCCCGATTCGATCGTGCACCTGCAGCGCGCGGTGCGCGACGACGCCTACGAGACCTACCGGACGTTCGCCGACGAGATCGACGCCGGCACCGACCGCGCGATCGCGCTGCGGGACCTGCTCGAGGTGCTGCCGGCCGGCCCGGCTATCCCGCTCGATCAGGTGGAGCCGTCGAGCGAGATCGTCCGGCGCTTCGTCACGGGTGCGATGAGCATGGGCTCGATCTCGCGCGAGGCACACGAGACGCTGGCGATCGCGATGAACCGCCTCGGCGGCCGCTCCAACACGGGTGAGGGCGGCGAGGACCCTGCGCGCTCCACCCCCGATGCGAACGGTGATCTGCGCCGCTCGTCGATCAAGCAGGTCGCGTCGGGGCGCTTCGGCGTGACCACGCCGTACCTCGTCGACGCCGACCAGATCCAGATCAAGATGGCGCAGGGCGCGAAGCCCGGCGAGGGCGGCCAGCTGCCCGGTCACAAGGTCGACGACTACATCGCGCGACTGCGTCACTCGACGCCGGGCGTCGGTCTGATCAGCCCGCCTCCGCACCACGACATCTACTCGATCGAAGATCTCGCCCAGCTGATCCACGACCTCAAGTGCGTCAACCCGCTCGCCGATATCTCGGTCAAGCTCGTCGCCGAGGCTGGCGTGGGTACGGTCGCAGCAGGCGTCGCCAAGGCCAAGGCCGAGCACGTCGTGATCTCCGGCCACGACGGTGGTACCGGCGCCTCGCCGCTGTCGAGCCTCAAGTACGCGGGTCTGCCGTGGGAGATGGGCCTCGCCGAGGCGCACGAGGTGCTGGTGATGAACGACCTGCGCGGCCAGGTGACGCTGCAGGTCGACGGTGGCCTCCGCACCGGCCGCGACGTGCTGATCGGCGCGCTGCTCGGTGCCGAGGAG
>CAINDT010000410.1 GCA_903847495.1 uncultured Actinomycetes bacterium | reverse complement strand
GATGAGCCAGCAGTCGCGATCCGCGAGCCGATCGAGGGCGACCTTGGGATAGCCGCCGCTGGTTCGATTGTTCAGGTCGTTCTGCAGGACAACCGTGATGTCGGACCCGGCAAGGGCAGACGGGACGATCGCGAGCACCGCAACGAGCACTACGGCGAGAATCCCGGCCGTACGGGCGGTTCTCATACGACGGGTCCGGAATCGGCAGTGCTCATCCAGCGGAGACGGTAGCACCGTCCTGCCTCAGCACTCAAGCAATTGCGTAGGCAGGCTTACTCCCGCCGCAGCGAGATCGCAGGCGGAAGGCGGCGAAGCGCAGCAGGTGATCGCCGAGGTGCTCGGCCCCGTTACCTCCACTGACCCCCGGCAGCACGCGTCGTGCACCCTCGATGTAATCGAGGATTCGAACGGCGACAGGGAGCACCGAACTCTCCGCAACACAAACCGACCCAGAAAGAACGGAGACGGAGGGATTCGAACCCTCGATTGAGGTTAACCCCCAATACCCACTTAGCAGGCGGGCGCCTTCAGCCGCTCGGCCACGTCTCCAAACAGGCGACAGGCTACCAACGCACCGCGTACCAGCCGCGCACCACACACAGGGAAACGTTTACCACCTACCACTGTGGGTCCAGTTCCCTCGTAGCAGGCGGGCGCCTTCAGCCACTCGGCCACGTCTCCAAACAGGCGACAGGCTACCAGCGCCACGCGCGCGGGACTCCGCACCTCACGGCGACGTCCGGGAGTCGACCCGCAACCACACTTCGGAGCATCCCACGTCGGAACCCCGCCGCTCAGACCGCCCGCGTCGCGAGCATGCGCGCCAGGAACTTCTGGGTTTCCGGCTCCTGCGGGTCCTCGATCATCTGGCGCCCCAGGCCGCGCTCGACGACGCGACCCTGGTGCAGGAAGCAGACCTCGTCGGCGACGTCCCGGGCGAAGGCCATCTCGTGCGTGGCGATCAGCATCGTCATGCCGCCCTCCTTCAACTCGCGTACCACCTCGAGGACCTCGCCGACGAGCTCGGGATCGAGGGCGCTGGTGATCTCGTCGAGCAGGAGCGCCCGCGGACGGGTGGCGATCGCGCGAATCAGCGCCACACGCTGTTGCTGCCCGCCGGACAGCTGGTCGGGGTAGTCGCGCTCGCGATCGGCCAGACCGAAGCGCGCGAGCAGCGCGCGCCCCTCCTCCACCGCCTCGTCCTTCGGAATACCGTGCGCCTTGATCGGCGCGAGCGTGATCTGATCGAGCACGCGCACGTGTGGGAACAGGTTGAAGTGCTGGAAGACCATGGCCAGCGAGCGACGCACACGCTGCGGATCGACCGTCGGATCCGTCACGACCTCACCATCGAGCAGGATGTCGCCGTCGTCGATATCGACGAGCAGATTGATGCAGCGCAGGAGCGATGACTTGCCCGAGCCCGACGCGCCGATCATCACGACGGCCGTGTGCTCTTCGACCTTGAGGTCGATGCCCTGCAGCACCGGCTTGTCGTCGAACGCCTTCGTGACGCCGCGGATCTCCAGCACCGGCATGGTCATCGGCGCGCCTCCTCGAGTCGGCGGCGACCGCGATCGCGCTTCTGCATGCGATCGAGGAACAGCGACAGCGGCACCGTCACGATCACGTACAGCGAGGCGGCGGCCAGCAGCGGCGTGTAGTTGAACGTCGACGCCGCGTCGATCTGCGCGACGCGGAACGCCTCGACGATGCCGAGCACCGAGACGAGCGCGACATCCTTCTGGAGCGAGATGAAGTCGTTGAGCAGCGGCGGGATCACGTTGCGGACCGCCTGCGGGAGGATCACGAAGCGCATCGCCTGGGCGCGCGAGAGACCGACCGCGAGCGCCGCACCGCGCTGACCTGGATGCACCGAGTCGATCCCCGCGCGGAAGACCTCGGAGACATACGCCGTGTACGAGAGGGTGAGTGCGAAGGCGGCGAGGATGATCGGATCGTTCGGCACTCCGGGCAGCGCCAGCGCCGGTATGCCGAAGCCGATCAGATAGACCACGAGGATGGTCGGGATGCCGCGGAACAGATCGGTCGAGACCGCCGCGAGCAGCCGGAACGGAAACAGCGCCGGCGCGCGCGTCGAGCGCAAGACGGCGACGCCGAGACTCGCGATCAGCACCAGCACCTCGACCGCGAGGAACAGCTTCACGTCGATCCAGAAACCGCGGAGGATGTCCGGGAAGGACGTGCGGAACGCCTCCGGTGAGAAGAACGTCTCCTGCACCACCGGCCAACCCTGCCGCGTAGTCAGCAGCAGCACGCCGCCGCCGATCACCACGATCGTCGAGACGGCCGCGATCAACGCGTTGCGACGATCGCTGCGCCTACGCGCCGCGGCCCGGACCTCCCGACGACTGATGGGCTCGGCGCTCATGGACGAAGGCCGGAGCCGCGCCCCGCAACGGGGCGCGGCCCCACGTGCCTACTTGAGCTCGGGCGCTCCGGCCTGCTCGGCCATCCACGTCATCGTGAGATTGTCGAGCTCACCATCGGCCTTCATCGCCTCGATGGCCTTGTCAACACACGGCGTCAACGCAGAGCCCTTCTGGAGCAGCGCACCCCACTGGTCGCCACCCGGGGCGCTGAACTGGCCGGCGACGGCGGCGTTCTCAAGCACGGCGGCGGTCAGGTACAGCGCCGTCGGCAGGTCGGTCACGATCGCATCGACCTGACCCTGCTTGAAGGCCGCGACGACGTCGTTCGAGTTGTTGAACACCTTGGGCTCGGCGGACGGCGCGATCAGCGACGTCACCGCGTCAAGGCTGGTGGTGCCGACCTGCACGCCTATCTGGGCGTCTTTGAAGTCGGCCAGCATCGTCTTGCCGATCAGCGGCGAGTCCGCAGCCACGATGATCGCCTGCGGCGCCGTGTAGTACGGCGTCGAGAAGTCCACGACCTTCTGACGGTCCGTGGTGATCGAGATCTGGTTGACGTCGAAGTCGAACTGCTTGTCGCCGGGCGCGTACGAGGAGTCGAACGGCACGACGACCCACTTGACCTCGTCGGGCGTGAAGCCGAGCTGCTTCGCGATCGCGTAGGCGACGGCGCTCTCAAAGCCCTTGCCGTTGGCCGGATCGTCGTCCTCGAAGTACGGCGGATAGGCCGGCTTGTCGGTGCCGATCGTCAGCTGGCCGGGCGTCTTCAGCGCGAGCTGGTCCTTGGCGCACGTGTCGGCGGCGGCCGACGACGCAGCCGTCGAGTCCGCAGCGGCGGACGAGGAGCCCGAATCGCTGCCACCACAAGCGGCGAGCATCGCTGCGAGGGCGATCAGGAGGAGCGCGGGGACAACACGGAGCTTGGACATCGTTACCTCGGACGGTCGGGTGGCGTGCACCGGGACCGCTGGACTCTAGCCGAAATCCCGTCCTGATCAGGCCGTGACGGAGGTCTAGGAGCGCCTCGACCACGGATGCGCTGCGACGTTCGCTAGCGTGCAGCGATGTCCGGCGACCTACTTCTGGATGCACCACGCTCCAAGCGGCGTGCGGCGTGGCTCAGCGTCGCGCTGACCGGCTCGAGTGTGGCCATCAAAGGCGCCGTCGCCGTCGCCACCGGCTCGTCGGCGATTCTGGCGGAGACCGCGCACTCGTTCTCCGACCTGCTGGCCGCGCTGATCGCCCTCGCGGCGGTGCGCGCCGCGGACCGTCCGCCCGATCCGAAGCACCCCTTCGGCCACCAGAAGCTCGAGCATGTCTCCGCGGTGATCGAGGGCCTGATCCTCATCGTCGTCGCCCTCTTCGTCGTGTTCCAGTCCGCGCGTTCCTTCGGGGAGCCCGTCGAGAACTCCGCGCTCGGCATCGTCGTGATGGGCGTCTCTGCCGGCGCCTCGTTCTTCGTCGCTCGCCGGGTCGCCCGTGTCGCGAAGACGTCGCACTCCGCGGCGCTCGAGGCCGACTCGGCGCACATCGCCGCCGACGTCTGGTCGAGCGCCGGCACCGCCGCAGCACTCGTCGTCATCGCGGTCACGGGCTGGGTCGAGGTTGACGCGATCTTCGGCATCGCCATCTCGGCCTGGGTTGCGGTGACCGGCGGCCGCCTCGTGCTCAACGGGGTGCGCGTGCTGGTCGATGAGACCGTGTCGCAGGACGATCTCGACACGATCCGCGACACCCTCGAGAGCACGAAGCCCGCCGGCGTGATCAGCTATCACCGGCTGCGCGCGCGCCGCTCCGGCGCCGTCCGCCACGTCGACGTCCACGTCGTCGTCGATCCGCAGATGACCGTCGCCGAAGCGCACGTGATCACCGACCGCATCGAGGCATCGCTCGAGGAGCGCTTGCCGTCTGCCGACGTGGTGGTGCACGTCGAACCGTCCGGCTCAGAGCCCGAGCCGGACGCGCAGGACTAGCGACTCAGAGCGCGCCGCCCGCGGCCGGCGGCGCCGTGGG
>CAINDT010000409.1 GCA_903847495.1 uncultured Actinomycetes bacterium | reverse complement strand
GAGTCGTGGCACTGGCGCTACTTCCCCGAGAACGCCGTGATCATGATGGGGCCGCGCAAGCCGGCGGGTGGGGGAGGCGGCGCCGCGCCGACGGATGCCACGACGACGGCCGACCCGGCCGCAAGCGACGCGACGACGACGGGCTAGGCGCCGAGCGGCTGGGTGTGCGGCACGGTGATGCCCGTGCCGGTCGACGCCATGCGGCGATTCATCGCGCGCTCGGCGGCGCGCTGCAGCGACTCGGACATCGACGGCGTGACGACGCCCGTGTTGGCGAGCGACTCGACGTTGAGGCCCTCGTTGACGGCGAGGGCCAGCGTGGCGATGTTCTCCGATGCGCGATAGCCGACGATCGAGCCGCCGAGCAGCACGCCGGTCTCGGGGTCGGTGATCAGCTTGATCAGCCCCTCGCGCCAGCCGGAGATGACGCCGCGCGGATTGCCGCCGAGGTAATGCTTGGTGATGTCCACGCGACGCCCCTCGCGGGCCGCCATTGCCTCGGTCAGGCCGACGGTGGCGACCTCGGGGCGCGTGAAGATCGTCCACGCCACGTTCTTGAGGTTGAGCGCGTCCTCGTTGATGCCGCAGGCGAACAGCGCGGCATGGCGGCCCTGCATGGCGCCCGTGGAGGCGAGCATCATGCCGCCCGCGACATCGCCCGCGGCGTACACGCCCTCGACGCTGGTGCGCATGTGCGCGTCGACCATGATCGCGCCGCGGTCGTCGAGCTCGATGCCGATCGTCTCCAGACCGAGGCCTGCGGTGTTGGCGCGCTGGCCCATGCAGACGATCGCGTGGGACCCGCGGAAGACGCGGCCGTCCTCGGCCTTGACGGTGACCTGAGCGCTGTCCGCGTCGATCTCGGTGATGCGCGCGTTCATCTGGATCTCGATGCCACGCGACAGGAAGGCCTCCTGGATGATCTCAGCGACATCTTCGTCCTCGTTCGGCAGCACCTGCGAGCGGGCCGAGAGCAGCGTGATCTTGCTGCCCGAGGAGGCGTAGAACTCGGCGTACTCGCAGCCGGTCGCGCCGGCGCCGACGACCACGAGGTGGTCGGGCGTCTCGCGCTGGTCGAGCACCTCGCGTGTGGTGAAGACGCGCTCGCTGTCCATGTCGGCGAACGGCGGGAGCCACGGGCTCGCGCCGGTGGAGATCAGCAGGGCGTCGTACTCGACCTCGTTGGTGTAGCCGTCGCACTCGACGTGGATCAGGCCGCTCTGGGCGATACGACCGCGCCCGTGGATGATCCGGACCGTGGTCTCCTCGAGGCGGTCGCGGATGCCGCGCGACTGGTGCGTCGCGACCCACCGGGCATGGGCGACGGTGCGCAGCATGTCGACGTGCGGCTTACCGTGCTCAAACGACACGCCCGACTGATCGGCGCGGTCGATCGCGGCGAGCACGGTGGCGGTGGAGAGGAGCGTCTTCGACGGGATCGCGTCGGTCAACGTGCACGAGCCGCCCAGGCCGCGGTCCTCGATCAGGGTGACCTCCGCACCGAGTGCGGCGGCGGCGGAGGCGGCGGCATAGCCAGCGGGTCCACCTCCGAGGATCACAAAACGCATGGCCGAAGCGTACCGCGCCCGGCTGCCGGTGGTTCGCGCTTCACCGCCTGCGCACCGCTGGGACTCCGCAGCAAGATGGTGTGGAACATGTGCTACGTTCACGGCATGGCCACGCGCATCCCGCTCCGCGAGCTTAAGAACCAGTGCTCGGCGATCGTGCGCCGCGCGGAGGAGGGGGAGAGCTTCGAGGTGACCGTGGATGGTCGTCTGTGTGCTGTGCTGTCACCGGCCAGCCCGCCGGGGCCGCGTACACGCGTCCCCGTGGCAGAGGTGCTGGCGATGATGGGCGATATCGAACGGCTAGGGCCCCTTGGTGACATCCGCGGTGAGATGGCCGCGGGACTCGACGACACGTTCGATGACCCGTTCACGCGATACGCGGGATGGATGGACGCATGACCACAGCAGTGCTCGATACATCCGTGCTGGTCGGTCCGCGCGAGCATCTTGCGGAGGTCATCGGCCGCTTCGATGACTGCGCGGTGTCCGTCGCCACGGTCGGCGAGCTCGAGCACGGCTTGCTGGCAGCGGGAACCGACTGGGAGTTGCGCTTCAGGCGCGAGGTCCTGTACCGCCGCGTGCGTGAGACGTTCCGCGTCCTGCCGATTGACAGCGCCACGGCGCGTGAGTACGCGAAGCTGTGTTTCATGGTCGGTCGCGCCGGGCGCTCGCATCGCAGCCGTGTCGCCGATCTCCTGATCGCGGCCACCGCCGCAGCGCGGGACTATCCACTCGTCACCGCGAACGCAGCCGATCTGCGGGGCGGCGAGGCCCTGGTCGAGATCATCGCCGTCGGCCCGTCCTGAGATGGGTCAGGGAGTAGGTGCGCCCTGCGCAACCATTCCTAACTTCCCATAATCATGATTATCAGGCGTGAAGGAATCGGTCGCTATAGGCGTGCGGAAATCCGTTGCTGTGGGGATAGCCCCCTTGTGTCCCCTCGGACTTTGTGGTTGCTTACGCGCACCAACGGAGGTCCTTCATGCGTCGTCGTATCACCATCCGCAGCGTCGCCATCGTCGCTGCACTCGCCATCAGTGCAATCGCCGGGGTCAGCGGGTCGTCGGCCGCCGGTGCCGGTGGCGCCGCCTGGTCCTACGAGGGCGCAACGGGCCCGGCGTATTGGGGCAGCCTCGACCCGTCGTACGCCGCGTGCGCCGACGGCAGCGTCCAGTCGCCGATCGACATCACCGGCGCCGTCAGCAAGCCGCTGCCGGATCCGAAGATCAACTACGTGAAGAGCCAGGTGATCGTCCAGAACAACGGGCACACCGTGCAGGCGAACGCGCTGTCGGGCAGCAGCATCACCGTGAACGGCGTCAAGTCGGAGCTCCTGCAGGCGCACTACCACGCCCCGGCGGAGAACATCATCGCCGGCGTGCGCGCTCCCGTCGACGTCCACTTCGTCCATCAGGCTGCCGATGGGAAACTGACCGTGATCGGCGTCATGCTGAAGGCCGGTGGCAAGCGGAATAGCGCGTGGCAGCCCCTGGTGCGCGTGCTCCGACTGGCGAACTTGGCCATCAGCAGCGAAGTCAGCGAGGCGACGGCCACGTTCGACTGGGCGGCAATGCTGCCGAAGGATCGGCGCAGTTACCGCTTCGCGGGCAGTCTCACGACGCCGGGCTGCAACGAGGGCGTCTCGTGGATCGTGATGAAGCAGCCGGTGCTGCTGAGCGCGTCGCAGATCGCGGCCTT